>CAYVUF010000127.1:0-6533 GCA_964454605.1 uncultured Bacteroides sp. | reverse complement strand
TTTATAACCTTTTTCAAATTTAAAACCTTTGAGCTTCTTCTGCATATGTCGCGATACAGCACCGGATGAAATAATTGCAATCGTCAGATAACTGTACATATGATTCTGAGCAGGAAGTTCTTCACCCTTTCGTACTAAAACGGGCTCCATATAATCTTTTACAATGGAATAGGCTTCTTCTAATAACGCTTCTGTTACTTCTTCTGTTTCGATAAAAAGAATGTGTTCATAACTGTCAGATGACCACATATTTGCTTCTTTTACAAGAACATACTTCTCTACATGTGAAAAAAAATATCCATACGCCGGATATTCCTTCCCATGAATCACATAAGGTTGATAAATATCAAACGTACCTGAGTATTTCAGTAACAGTCTATCTAAATAATCAGCTGTCTTCAAACTAATCCTCATTTCTTAGCATCTTTATTTATTTATCGCGTTCATCAAAACGCTTATTAAGATTTTAGCACATTAAAGTGTAAAATACAACCTGTAATTAACGAAAGTTTAATATTTTCTTTCGTTAATGTTTATGATTGAAAAACATATTTTATGATTCTCTATTACAACTATAAAAAGCTAATTTTTTTTCAGAATTTCTAAAAGATGTAAAAAATACTCTGGCAAGGGTGCAGACACTTCCAAATAGTTACCGGTAGAGGGATGCTGCAAACCGATTGTCATAGCATGCAGTGTCTGTCCAGTCAGACGGTATCCTGCCTGTTTTCCACCATATACTTCATCTCCTAACAAAGGATGTCCAATGGATGCCATATGGACTCGAATCTGATGAGTACGCCCGGTTTCCAATTGACATTCTATATAGGTATATTCCTTGAAAAAATCCAGAATTTTATAATGTGTCAAGGCTGATTTGCCGTTTTGCTCATTGACAGCCATTTTTTTACGGTCTTTGGTATCTCTGCCAATCGGTGCATTTATACTGCCATCTTCTTTCAGCACACCATGTACAATGGCACGATATTTTCTGGTGATAGAATGTTCTTTCAATTGCGCGGCAACTGCGTTGTGAGAAAAATCATTTTTACAAATAATGAGAGAACCGGTGGTATCTTTGTCGATGCGGTGGACGATTCCGGGCCGCATCACACCATTGATACCGGATAAATTATCTTTGCAGTGAAACATCACTGCGTTTACCAGGGTACCGTTGTAATGACCGGGAGCCGGATGTACAACCATACCCTTTGGTTTATCCACAATCAACAAATCATCATCTTCATAAAGAATAGACAAGGGGATATCTTCCGCCAGAATCTCCGGTTCTACAGCTTCCGGAATCTGAAAAAGAATTTCATCATCTACTCGCAGACGATAGCTTGCTTTTTGCGGTTTCCCATTTACAAAGACCATATTTTCTTTGATTAGTTTCTGAATATAAGAACGGGAAAGATTTTGCAGGGAATTACTAATCCACTTATCAATTCGTTCATCTCCATCTTCTATTCCAATCTGATAAGTAAACTGTTCCATAAATTCTCCATTGCTGTTTGCTTATTTAATTTCACGATATTTTTTCTGTTTAAAGCTGATAAATCCCAAATCAGATTCTTTGTAATAAAAAAGAAGTACAAAGATTAAAATTACAGTAGCAACTGTTACATAAATATCCGCCACATTAAAAATTGGGAAATTAATCAGTACAAAGTAAATAAAATCAACTACATAATTGAGTCTGATGCGGTCAATCATATTTCCGATAGCACCGGCTGCGATCAAAGACAGTAGAATATGCATCATGGCATATTTTGAGTGGTCTGGTGTCTTGTACAAAATGTATGCAATAACTCCCAGAATAATAATGGCAACAAAAACGAAAAATATTTTCTGGTTCTGCAGCATACCAAAGGCAGCCCCTTTGTTTTCCAGATAATTTAATTCCAACACCCCATTTACAATATTAAGCGCAGGCTTATCTTTTAAATGAAGAACCGCCAGGTGTTTTGTAATCTGGTCAATAATGATTAAAATGATGATAGCAATGATATCAAGCATTAAAGTAATTTTTTTCTTTTTTGTCATATTGCTTACGCCTTTTCATCCTCTTCGCTAAAATAAATTTCATTAATTGCGTTTAAAATATCTTCTTCTGTAACGGTTGTGTCAATCACAGCTTTTCCTACTTTTTTCAGAAGGATAAATTTAATCTGTCCGGCATCCATTTTCTTATCCGATTTGGTGAAAGCAAGAATTTCTTCCGGGTTGATATTATCGATGCTGATAGGAAGGTTAAATGGAACAAACATATCACGAATCTCATAGTACTCGTCCATGGATAACCAGTTGTGTTTCCAAGAAATAAAAGCGGCTGCAACCGTACCAAGAGAAACACATTCTCCATGCAGTAATTCAAAATTCTTTGCTTTTTCAATCGCATGTCCAATGGTATGTCCCAAATTTAAAAGTGCCCGGTCCCCTTGTTCTTTCGGGTCTTTCTCAACGACCAGTTTTTTTACGGTACAGCTTTTCATAACCATTTCTTCCAGAATATCTAAATCACGGTCATGAATTTCATACATATTTTCCAGCAGCCATTCATAGAAAGAAGCATCTTTAATCAAGGCGGACTTCATGACTTCTGCAAAACCAGAATAAAACTGTCTGTCATCTAGGGTTTTTAAGGTGCTTAAATTCATATACACCAGCTTGGGCATATAGAATGCCCCTACCATGTTTTTGTAGCCATCAAAATCAACCCCTGTTTTGCCACCAATACTGCTGTCTGCCTGTGCCAGTAAGGTGGTAGGAATTTGCACAAAATCAATACCTCGTAAATAAGTTGCTGCTGTATAGCCAGTAATATCACCAACCACACCGCCGCCAAGTGCAATTAATAAGTCTTTTCTATCATATTTTTCTTCAATCAGAGTTTTATAGATTTCTTTTACGGTATCTAAAGTCTTGTTCCTTTCTCCTGCCTGAAACGTATGTAGAATCACTTTTTGGCAATGTCCCTCCAATAGAGATTTTACTTCTTCTCCATACAGGGAGGCAGTATTCGAATCTGCGACAATTGCTATTCTGCGTTTTTCAATATCTAAATCCTGCAGCTCTTCCAAAAGACCATTAAAATCGGAAGCATAAACTATATCATAGCAGGGCTTTTTCTCATAATTGATTGTTAATCGGTTCGCCATAATCGTTTGTTTTCCTTTCTAACTTTTTCTTATGAAACAAAAAAGTCAGGCCGGCAGCCTGACTTTCAAGTTTTTTCTTATGAAATCCTTGTATGCTTCTGACTTTCCTATTAAATTCCATTATTGATTGGAACATCAAAAGAACCAGATAAAATCTCCTGAAAATCACCAGAAATATCAACACTGGCAGGAGTAATAATAAAGATATAATGGGATATCTTCTGTAAATTACCGCTGATTGCAAAACAGGAACCCGAAGTAAAATCAATGATTCGCTGTGCAATATCAACATCCAGACCTTCCAGATTTAACACAACAGTACGATTTGCCAATAAGGTTTCTGTAATTTCTCTGGCGTCTTCCACTGTAGTTGGTTTGATAACGCAGACCTCCATACCAGTTCCCAGCATTTTCTTAGTTTGTCGCATCGGTGTAACCTTTGGAACTACTTTTTTGGCTGTTTTATCTTCATCTGCTAATGTATCTTCTTTAACAGGGAGTGATTTTTTCATTGGTTCCGGTTCGTCATCATAATAATCGTCATCATAGAAACCATCATCTTCCTCATCATTTAATTTCATCGCATTTAAAAACTTATCCATTACACTCATGATAAATCCTCCATCCTATCGGTATGGTACTGACGTTCTCCGAAAATACCGGTACCGACTCTGACATATGTTGCACCTTCGGTTACGGCAACTTCATAATCACCGGTCATACCCATAGAAAGTACATTCATATTAATATTATCAATGTTTTTTTGAATTATGTCAACATATATTTGACGTAATTTTTCAAAATATTGTCTGTTTTCTTCTGGATTTTCTACATATGGTGCTATTGTCATAAGTCCTTTTATCTTTATATTAGGCAATTTTGCAATATCACAAATCAGTTGCATTGCATCATTACAGGTTGCACCGAATTTCGTTTCCTCTTCTGCTACATTTACCTCAACCAGAATGGATACTGTCACCTTTTTCTTCCCTGCTTCTTTGCTGATTTCTTCTGCCAGGCGCAGAGAATCTACGCTATGAATCAAATAAACTTTATCGACAATATATTTGACCTTATTCCGCTGTAAATGTCCAATCATATGCCAACGGATATCTTTGGGCATTTGCTCATATTTATCAACTAATTCCTGCACTTTATTTTCTCCGAAATCACGACAGCCTGCATCATATGCCTCCTGAAGCATGGAAAGAGGCTTCGTTTTGCTGACTGCGATTAATGTGACTTCCTTTCTGTCACGCCCGCATTTTTCACATGCCTTATTAATATTCTGTTCTACATAGCGGATATTTTCCCGAATCATTTTAATCTCCATTTCTGCGCGCTCTTTGCACATAATGAATTTATATCAAGTGTGCGCCAACACAAATCTCGCGTATGAAAGGACTTAAGCCTTTTCATACTATTCATAAATAAACTCATTATCATCAACTGTTGATGCATCCAGTACAATATAATCATATACATTTAAGCCATAATTGGTATTGGATTTTACAATAGAATATTCATCATTCTGATACAAAATAATAATCTGCTTAAAGTCCGTATAGCCTTTGTTAATATTATATACCCCAATCAGGGAACCTGTCCTGCTGACTGCATATTTTTCAGTAGATTCCGGCTTGATAAGGTAACTGCCGCTGCGAAGCACCGTATCATCCAGATAATATTCTGTTTCCGTTTCCTCATAAATCGTTGTTTCAACAAATTCAGTGGTGGTATTGCCTTCTTCATCATAAGTTTCCAGAAGAACACCCGATTTTCCGCTGTTTCCCCCTGTTGTAACATATTCTTTCGGAACGATAAAAAATTCCTTTTCCACAATGGAAGAATTTGGTATCTTTAATCCTGTTTCATCCTCTAATATCAGTTCAATATCAATAAAACGGTCGGAACAGAAGGTTATCATAGAATTGGTAAAGGACAAAGAAACAAAAGTATCACCCTCTTCGTTTGTATATGCCTCAACAGCCCCCCAGGAAGTATACTGATTTTTCAGAAACTTAACCTTCACATAATCTTCTTCGACCAGTTGTTCTGCAAATTCTTTTTCCACTGGTATCACAATGGACCAGTCTTCGTTTGTTGCCAATTTATAAACAGGGTCATTGGTTGCTACCAGTTCGTTATTTACCAGATATTTTTTTTCATAATTCTGCTGGTCAAAATACTCTGCTTTCATACTCTGCAAGGTAAGATTTTCATAACCATCAATAGAATAAATTACAATACCACTATTTGCTGCATAATAGTAATCAATTAAGACACTGCTGGAAGCCGCATTCAGTGCATTGGCATTTTCCAGTATATTGTAATTGGCAAGTTTCATAACAGTTCCCTGTATGTTGTATTTAAAATTATAGATATCCGAAAAAGTAGTCCGGTCAAAACCATTTGTAAACGCTGCAATTTCTGTTTTCAGGGCATATAGCTCTTCTTCTGAAAGTGAATTTTCTCCCGTTTCACTGGTCTTCATATAATCTGACAATCTTCCGGTTTCATCTATGGTATAAATCAGATTTCCTACTGCAGTCCGTTCGCCTTCTCTTGCATAATAATTTACGTAACCTGCGCTGGTACTGTTGACAATTTCTTCTTCCCTCAGTGCGATTCCCTTATAAATATTATTGGATGACAAAGCCCCTTCTTTTACTTCATAGCCGATAACATGTTCTGTAGAAAGATACATAATTACGCAAACTACTACATAAATAAAAATAACTGCGAAAATAATCATACCTATATTCAGATTCAAAGGTTTTCTATATTTTGTTATCTTATTTCCTGTTCCTGCCAAAATACAATCTCCTTTAATATGCACCTGTGACCTCACATGAGCAATTTCCTATTTACATAATAAAAACCCCGGATATTCCGAGGTTTTTATGGAATTCTAACTTATCTTGTAAACAAGATTTATAAAGCAGCAATCACTTTTGCTTTTGCTGTTTCCGGTAATTCGCTGCTGTCTAATGATACACTTAATACAAAATCAACTTTAAACTGATTGCTGATAGCATCTAACTTATCAATCACTGCACTGATATCTTTGTCTTCCAGACATGCAATTTTCAAAAAACTATCGAAATACATCTGCTGTAAATCATGGTCCTGGGAAATGATTCCGCAGATGAAACCAAGAAACTCATCACTGTTTGTTACCATGTAATCAGAAACATTAATCAATCTGATTTTGTTATTCAGTTCAAACATATGCTTGGTGCTTTTGTCAAGATAAACAACAGTTCCTGCAACATCTTTTACTTCTGCATTTACTTTATCCAATAACTGTTTTGTTTTGCCTTTGCCTTTTTTGCCTACGATTAATTGAACCATATGTAAACCCTCCTAAAG
>CAYVUF010000126.1:0-6584 GCA_964454605.1 uncultured Bacteroides sp. | reverse complement strand
TTTGCCTATTCCGTATCCAAACACTTTTGTAACGCAAGGGTTCCGGTTCTTGCCACTTCTACTACACTGATAGACTGCAGCATATTGATGAACAATTTAATTTTCTCCGGCACATCACAAATCTGAATAATCATCAAATTTTTTGACATATCCACAATTTCAGCCTTCATAATATCACAGGTTTCCATAATATCACGACGATTGCTCTTATTATATTTTACCTTAATCAGCATAAGCTCCCTGCTGATACTTGCTGTTTCATCAAAAGTTTTCACCTTGATAACATCCAGTTTTTTGTTCAGTTGCTTCTCTATCTGCTCAATGGTCCGCTGGTCGCCGCTACTGACAATTGTCATGCAGGACACTTCCGGGTCATCCGTTTCTCCTACTGCAAGACTGTCAATATTAAAGCATCGTCTGGAAAACAATCCTGCAACTTTACAAAGAACACCAGAACGGTTTTCTACTAAAACAGAATATATTTTTTTCATCTTTCATTCTCCTATCTCAGAGTCTGTTATTTTACCAAATCCATCGGGTCGATGATACATTCCAATAATACCGACTCATCTTCTGCCAGAAACGCATCTATGGTTTCCTTTGCCTTTTCCATATTAAACAGGCGCATAAATTTCATATCATATGCCATTGCCAGTTTCTCTAAATCAGGACTCCCTGATAAATCCACCACCGAATAATTATCTTTGTAAGTATAATGCTGATATTCTCTTACCATGCCAAGATAATTGTTTTTCAGTACCACAATTTTAACCGGAACATGGAACTGTTTCATGGTAGCCAGTTCCATCATGGACATCTGGAATGAACCATCACCGCATACTGCAACCACCTGTTTGTTCGGGCAGGCAAGCTTTGCACCCATAGCCGCCGGAATGGAATACCCCATAGTACCCATTCCGCCAGTCGTTAAGAAGCGGCCATTTTTCACGATATGATAACCACAGGACCATATCTGATTCTGTCCAACGTCTGCTACATAAATTGCATCTTCTTCCATCTTATCAGACAACATACGGATAAATTCTGCTGGGTCCACATATTCCAGATTGGGATTACGCTTTCTTTCCATCGTATTACGATATTCATTTAAAGTGGTAATCCATTCTTCGTGTTCACAAGTAAATTCTTCTTTTTCCAGGTCTTCAAAAATATGTTTTGCATCGCCTACCAGTGGAATGGCTGGCCCTACATTTTTACCAATTTCTGCCGGGTCCACATCTATATGTACCAAAATCTTGTTTTCTGTAATCAAATCCGGCTGACTAACCGCACGATCTGCCACTCTTGCACCAACCATTATCAATAAATCGGATTCATTCATGGCACGATTCGCATAAGGTTTTCCATTATTTCCAACCATTCCATAATACATTGGATGTCTGGTCGGCATGACTCCGATTCCCATCATGGTAGATACCACCGGAATCTTATATTTTTCTGCAAAAGCACGCAGTTCCTGTTCTGCCTCACTCAAAAGCACACCACCACCAGCACAGATAATCGGTCGTTTTGCCTTGGAAAGTTCCTTTACTACCTTTTTAATCTGCACAATATGACCCTTAATCGTCGGTTTATAGGTACGCATATTAATTTCTTCCGGATACTTGAACTTATTGATTACTGCATTCTGAACATCAATCGGCACATCAATAAGCACCGGACCTTTTCGTCCTGAATTTGCAATATAAAATGCTTCTTTAAAAATACGCGGTATTTCATTTGCATCCTTAACCAGATAACTGTATTTTACGAAAGATTCCACTGCCCCAGTAATATCTGCCTCCTGAAACACATCAGAGCCCAGCAGCTCACTGTTTACCTGACCGGTAATACAAACTAACGGAATGCTGTCTGCAAAAGCGGTGGCAATACCAGTAATAACATTTGTAGCACCAGGGCCGGAAGTTACTGCACATACACCCACTTTTCCAGTTACCCTTGCAAGACCGCTTGCCGCATGCGCCGCATTCTGCTCTGTTCGAATCAGAATAGTATCAATATCTGAATTTAAAATGCTGTTATAAAACGGACAAATTGCGACTCCCGGATAACCAAATACATATTCTACGCCCTCTTCTTCCAGGCATTTTACCATTGCATCTGCACCTATCATAAACTATTTCCTCCCATTATCTAAAAGCATTCATCATATTTGCCAACGGTTCTACCACATCTTCCAAATCCTGAATGGCGTGGTTTAATCCTTCAAAATCAATTGCACTAATGTCTTCCATTGCACCTGACAGCGTTTCGGAATTATCGGAAAGAAAGGTCCCCATTTCCGTACACACCGTTGTTATATTTGTACTCATATCTGAAATACCCGCAAGTGCTTCATCTGCATTTGTCAGCGTATTTTCTGCCATAACTGCCACTTCATTTGCTTCCTGCAATACGCTAACCGCTTTCGGTAGGATAATCACAAGTGCAATCACAACTGTCAACAGAAATCCGCATCCTGCAAGTGCTGTTATTCTTGTATAAAACAGTTGTTTTTCCTGCTTATGCAATAACCTTTCCAATAATTCTCTGGTCGTGTCCGTCTGTTCCGGTCTTTGCTCTTGTACTTGTTCTTCCATGGGTTCTGTCTTACTTCCTTCCACTGTTTTTTTCTCTGTTCTTCCGGTTATATGGTTACGGTTCTATACCCAGCAGCCTTTTCGTCAGTTTTACTGCATCTGCCGCATCTTTCGAATAACCGTCTGCGCCAATTTCATCTGCATAATCCTGTGTGATGACCGCACCACCTATAATAATCTTAGCATCAATTTTCTGTTCTTTCGCATATTCAACGACACGTTTCATCTGCTGCATGGTAGTTGTCATCAGAGCAGACAATGCAATCACCTGTGCATTATGTTCTTTCGCAGCTTCAATAATTCTTTCTTTGGAAACATCCTTCCCCAAATCAATCACCTGAAAGCCATAATTTTTCAGCATCAGCGTAACCAGATTTTTACCAATATCATGAATATCACCTTCTACGGTCGCAATTACCACCGTAGGCATTTCTTTTCCCGAATTTTCTTCTAACAAAAGAGGCTCCAGATATTCAATTGAGGATTTCATGGCTTCCGCACTGGAAATCAACTGTGGCAGAAAATATTTTCCTTTATCAAAAAGTTCTCCCACTTCGTTAATTCCCGGAAGCAGTACTTCGTCCAAAATGTCTTTTGGCAAATTTCCCTCTTCCAATGCTCTTTTCGTATCTTCAACAATGTTTTTTGTATTTCCCTTCAAAACATCCGCACGAAGTTTATCCCTGACAGAAACATTTGCCTGTATTTCTCCCGTTTTTCCTGCAATGTGAATGCCCGCATTTTTCGGTGCAGTTTCACCCAGTGCTTCTCTTTTGGCTTTTACCGCATCCATCAGTTCGATGTAACGGATATCAGAACCCTCTTTATTCAAAAGTAAATCAGAAGCAAAAGCACAGCTTACCAGAAGTTCCTGTGAAGGATTGGCAATTGCCATAGTCAGTCCTGCTTGGATTGCCATGGTTAAAAAAGTCGTATTAACAAAACTTCTCTCTGGAAGGCCAAAAGAAATATTGGATAAGCCACAAATAGTTGCCAGACCATTTGCCTTACAATAACGTATGGTTTCCAACGTTTCTAGTGCCGCATTCTTATTTGCACCAACAGTTGCAACAAGGCCATCCACGATAATATCTTCTTTTCGCATTCCAAGCTCTATGGCACGTGTTTCTATTTTTTCTATAATCTCAATTTTTTCCTGTAAATTCTTCGGAAGTCCTTCATCGGATAATGGCAGAAGAATAAACATCGCTCCGTATTTCTTCGCAATTGGCAAAAGCTGTTCAAATTTTGTTTTTTCATAAGATATTGAATTAATCAATGCCCTGCCAGGATAATGTCTAAGTGCCTGTTCCAGTACATCCACATGACTGGAATCAATGGAAAGGGGCAGACTGGTAAGTCCACCTACAACCTCCAATGCCTGAAGCATCATTGCTTTCTCATCAATACCACTCATTCCCATATTGATGTCCAGTACACTTGCGCCACAGGCTTCCTGTTCTTCTGCAAATTCAGAAACCAGTTCGAAAGAACCTTCCCGAAGTTCTGCCTGTAATTTCTTTTTCCCGGTTGGATTGATGCGTTCTCCTACAATGATAAAGTTATCATTTAATCCAAAAGCAAGGGTTTTGCGCTCACTTGTCAGATACCGGATATCCTTTGCCTCTCGATGAACAATCTGCATACCACCGACTTTTTCACGCAAAGCTCTGATATAAGCAGGTGAAGTTCCACAACAACCACCCACTATGGATGCGCCGGCTTCTACAATTGCCTTCATTTCCTCTGCAAATTCATCTTCTCCCATATCATAAACAGTCTGCCCCTCTGCATCTAAAGAAGGCAGTCCTGCATTCGGCTTTGCAATAATAGGTACCGTAGTTACTTCTGCCATATCCCGAATGACAGACACCATTTTGTCCGGGCCAGTGGAACAATTCACACCAATTGCAACCGCGCCAAGGCTTTCCATAACGATAGCCGCTGTCTTGGCATCAGTTCCATAAAGTGTTCTTCCGTCGCTTTCGAAGGTCATGGTCGCCATAATCGGCAAATCGCTGACCTCTTTCGCTGCAATCAAAGCAGCTCTTGTTTCCTGCAAACTCATCATTGTTTCCACAACCAATAAGTCAACGCCTGCTTCTTCCAAATATCTAATCTGCTCCTTATAGATATCTATCAACTCTTCAAATTCCATTTTTCCCATTGGAACGAGCTGCTCACCAGTCATGGTTATGTCGCCGGCAACCAACGCCTGCGTACCAGCCGCCTCTTTCGAAGCCGCCACCAGTTCGTAATTGATTTCCCGGATATTATCCTCTAATCCAAATTCTTTTAACTTGATGCGGTTCGCTGTAAAAGTTGGGGCATAAAGAATTTTCGTTCCTGCTTCTACATATTCCTTCTGTAACCCTATCAGAACCTCTTTATTTTCAAGAATCCATTTTTCAGGGCAGGCACCTGCCGGCATACCTCTCTTTACCAGATTTGAGCCAGTTGCCCCATCTAAAAAAATAGCATTTTCTTTGATTAAAGCTGTAAATTCTTGTCGATTCATGTCGTTCTCCCTGCGTGTCTTAAATATTCTGTTTTATTCCTCTGTATTTTCTTCCAACGAATTTTCTTCGTTCATACCATCTTCACTGATGCCGTTTTCCCCGATTGTTTCTTCCTCAGCATCATCCTGTTTATTCAGATAACCCTCGCCAAAAATTCCATCTTCTTCTGTATAAGTAACCCCTTCTCCTTCCGGGATTTCCCCATGCAAAATAGTGACAATATATTGCAGTCTGACATTGGCACGTTCATAATATTCTCTTGCTGCCTGCTCTGTCGCCGCATCGAACGTTTCTCCTTCGTAAGCTGTATGAAACAAAGAAACCGCCTGTGACATATTTTCACTTGCCTCGTCCGCAAGACTTTCTACTGCGGAAAATTCACTTGGAACTTCAAGTCCTGCCATCCAGGAAAGTTCTGCATCCAACTGATCTAAATAATCAAGAAGTGTAGTGACATATCCTTCCTCATGAACATCAATCGCATTCATATTATTATGATACTCAGAAATATGATTAAAAAAAGTTGCCATATTTACCTGATATTCATCCATTGCTTCCTCTGTCTTACCACATCCTGTAAGCACCAGACCACACAAAAACACCATCAGAAGCAATACGCTTATTTTTCTCATCTGTGTTTCCTCCAAAATATACTCATTTAAAGTTATATCATAAAAACAACAAAAAAGCCACATCTTTCGATGCGGCTTTTGTCATACCACTCTTGTACCTATCTTGTTCCAAAAATTCTATCTCCGGCATCACCAAGTCCCGGACAGATATAAGCATGCTCATTCAGACAACGGTCAAGATGACCTACATAAATCTGAATATCAGGATGTGCCTGCTGCAATTTCTCCAGACCTTCCGGTGCTGCAATTACACACATAAATTTAATATTTTTACCACCATGCTGCTTGATAAAATCAACTGCTGCAATTGCAGAACCACCAGTCGCTAACATCGGGTCTACCACAACAATGGTTCTTTGTTCAATTGGTTCTGGCAGTTTGCAGTAGTATTCATGTGGCTCATGTGTTTCCGGGTCACGATACAATCCGATATGTCCTACTTTAGCAGTCGGAACCAGTGCCAGAATACCATTTACCATACCAAGTCCTGCCCGCAGAATCGGTACAATTGCTAACTTCTTACCTGCAATTTTCGGTGTCTTGCAGGTTTCAATCGGGGTCTTTACTTCTACTTCTTCAAGCGGCAAATCACGCAATGCCTCATATCCCATCAAAGTAGCAATTTCTTCAATGCAGTTACGAAATTCACTTGTACCTGTGTTTTCATCACGAAGCTGTGATATCTTATGCTGAATCAATGGATGATCCATAATAAATACATTTTCCATTTTGTACCTTCTTCCTTTTGTGTTTTTCATCTTTCTCACAAATTTTATCCTATATAAAACTCTATACTAAATACTAAATATATTTTGAATGTAAGTCAATAGATT
>CAYVUF010000125.1:0-6645 GCA_964454605.1 uncultured Bacteroides sp. | reverse complement strand
ACCTTGGGAACCTTTCATAAATGCCTGACCTGCCCAGATAATTTCCTGTAATGCAATGATCCGGGCAAGGGAGGTATCCTTCACCAGAGTAATGATTTCATTTGACATAGGCGGAACAATTCGCTTAATCATCTGAAGCAGGGTGACCTTGAAGAAAATCTGAGTCTTAGTCATACCCAGAACCAGACCAGCTTCTGTCTGTCCCAACGGAACACCCTGAATACCACCCCGGTATATTTCGGAGAAATAGCAGGCATAGTTCAGAATGAAGGAAAAAGATGCTGCAAGAAAACGACCACCTTCACCACCACCCCAGATTGGATTGTTCAGTACCAGTCCCGGGAAATAATAAATAATCAAAAGCTGAATCATAAGTGGTGTTCCACGAATAATCCAGACAAGGATTTTGGTAAAATAACTAAGCGGTTTAAAACGTGACATAGAACCAAAAGCGATGACTAATCCGAGTGGGAAAGCACCGATTAAGGTAACGAAGAATAATTTTAATGTCTGTAAAAAACCAATATTTAAGGCGTGAATAACAATGGGAAGTTGTTCCAGAATCAGTTCCATGAGCTTATCCTGCTTCTCCTTTCAGTAAATTATAAATTATTTTTGTTCTACTACAGCAGCCTGAACACCGTATGTTTCAGCACATTCCATCATAGTTCCGTCAGCATAGCTTGCTGCAAAGAAATCATTTAAGGATGCAGCAAGGTCAGAACCTTTGCGGAAACCAACACCATATTCCTCGCTGTTTAAACCAATGGTATAAGTTAAATCAGCATATCCAGTATCTTCCCCAACCATAGCACCAGCCATCAGGGAATCGATGATAGCAGCATCAGAGGTTCCGGCAGCAACTTCCATCAGTGCATCAGATTGTGCTTTCACTGGAGTATAGTCTAAACCAAGCGCACTAGCCTGTTCTTCACCGGCACTGCCTGCTTCCACAGCGAATGAAAAAGCAGCAAGACTGTCAATGTCCTGATAACTGCCTGCAATATCGGCAGGAAGAATAACAACCTGTGCATTGTTGCAGTAAGCATTAGAGCATTCCATAGAGCTTGTTACTTCATCGGTAAGAGTCATACCGTTCCATACACAGTCAATTGTTTTGCCATCCAGTTCCATGATTTTGTTATCCCAGTCGATTTCAACAAATTCAACTTCCACACCAATGCTTTCGCCAAATGCTTTTGCCATGTCTGCATCAAAACCAATCCAGTCACCATTTTCGTCTTTGTAATCCATTGGTGCAAAATCGGTGATACCAACTACCAGAGTTCCTTTTTCCTGCACATAAGCCAAATCGCTTTCTTTGGCAGCAGTTTCTTCTTCTGCACCAGTTTCTTCTGTGCTCACAGCTTCTTCTACCACAGCATCCTCTGCTGCAGATGCTTCTTCAGATGCTTCTGTATTACCGCATCCCATTAAGGAAAGGGTCATCATCAGAGCTGTTGTTGTTGCAATAAATTTTTTCATAAATCTTGTCCTCCTGAAAATCGATTCTATTAGATAACTACTAATAGGAAATACGTTATCATATTAGCAGTTTACTAAGGCAAAGTCAATTCTTGAAATAACTATTTAGCAGTATTTCATAGGCGGCTGATGCCATAGCCTGGTAGGCAGAAGCACTTGGATGGAGATGGTCGCCGCTGTCAAAGCCTTCTGCAAAGGCAGCGGGATTTTCTTTATCCCGTAAAACGACATCAAAATCTACACAAGCGCAAAGAGATTTATTTTGACGAATCCAGTCATTTACTTCATTTTTCATGTCTTCCCGGAAAGGAGCATAGGTGCGCCAACCATAAATCGGAAGCAAAGTTCCCATGTAAACAGAAAGCTGCAGGTCTTTTGCCTGTGTAATATACCAGTCAAGCCCCTCTGTCAGTTCTTTGACAGAAGGTAAGTCGCTCATAGGACGGAAAGGATTCACTTCGGTACCTACTGGATGGATGATATCATTGATGCCCTGCTGAATCAGGATACCGTCAGCACCGCTGACCTGCCATTCTCTGGGGACACGATGGCTGCCCTGTAAACCATAAGATTCATAAGTAATACAACGATATTCCCGTAAAATTCTGGTACCGCTTGCAGCTCGTCTGATAATTGCAGTGTTGTGAATGCCCTTCTGCTGTAATTGCAGTGTCAGATAATCCGGCCAGTCCTGGGCGGTAATGGAATCTCCATAGCAGATAAGTGCCCGGTTCTGTTCTTTTGTCAGAATGTCAATGGTACTGAGAAAATAGAACCAGTTGGTTTTCCGGGTAGTATCAAGGGGCAGAGTCTGTGCATCACAGACATCGCCAACTGAATAATATCCTTTGGACAGCGGACCAGTAATCAGGACAGCAGAGCGCATTTGCGTGAAATCTGCCAGATAGAAGCTGACAGCCAGCATCTGCCCTGTCTGTACTGGAAAAGCTACTGCATCACTGACAAGGGTTTCCCCTGCCGGAATGGTGCAGGAAGTGCTGCCATGAAAAGTAATGGCAGTTGTTGTGTGAGTATCAATGCTGTTTTCTCCCGCAGCCAGAGAAACCACAGCGCGGGAAATAGTTATTGCCTCAGTACCGCAGAAATTATCGAAGGTAAAGCGCAGTGCACTTCCGTCAAAGGGGGCATAAACCGGATAACGAAGCGTGATATTTTTACTATATTCTTCTGCTTTATGTTCTGCGATTGACATAGCGTTGCCCCACATAGCAGTCCATTTTGTATCGAGTTGCATGATTCATCTCTCCTCTAAAAAAGTGCAGTGTGTTTTCAACGGTTATTCCGAATTGCACTTTTTGTTTTTTTGTGTTCTAATGAATGATAGATGCGATTACCGCACCAGTCACTATTATAACAGAGAATTGGGAAGAAAAAAGACAAAATTATGATAAAAACATATTTTATGGATGTCAGACAATTGCAGGAGGAGAAAGTATATGAGCAGGCACTGGCTTTGGTATCTGCTTACCGAAGGCAGAAAATTGCATTCTTGAAGCATCAGAAGGACAAAGACAGGAGTCTGGGAGCCGCCCTTGTGCTGCATCGCGGACTTATGGAATATGGCCTGGAGGAGCGCATGATGGAGTATGAAAATGGGGCCCAGGGGAAACCATTTTTTCGGTATCATCCAGAAATTTCGTTCTCCCTTTCCCATTCCGGCGACTATGCTCTGTGCAGTATTGGCAGAGGGGCAATCGGGAATGATATTGAAATGGTAAAAAGTGGGCGGCTGCAGGTAGCAGAACGATTTTTTGCGAAGGAAGAAAAGGAATGGATTTTGCAGGCAGAAGGAGTTCCGGAAATGGAAGACCGGATGTTCCGCCTTTGGACCATGAAAGAAAGTTTTTTAAAAGTGACAGGACTTGGGATGTCGTTAGCATTACATGATTTTACCATTTATACCAGAAAACCGGACCATGCCGGAGAAGCAACCGAGTTTGTGATAAAACAGCAGATAGATGAAAAGCAGTATTTTCTGAAAGAATATCAGATACCGGTAAGCGGGGAAGCGCAGAAATATAAAATTTCAGTATGTAGTATTAATCCAGATTTTGCACCAGAGATAAATCGTGTTTTCGTGCAGGATATATGGCAGCCTGAGGTATAAATAGAACATTATTGGCAGATACTACTTCCAGAACGAAGAGCAAAACTGGTGATGGAAGGAGTATCGGCAGATGATAGGAAAACAGAGTATTGCATTTGAAAATCCAGTGTATCTGATTAACAGCGGCTCCATTGTGGGAAGCAAAGAAGGCGAAGGTCCAATGGGAAAACTGTTTGATAAAGTGGGACAGGATGATATGTTTGGTGCCCAGACCTGGGAAGAGGCAGAAAGCACTTTGCAGAAAGAAGCCTTGCAAATTGCACTGGATAAGGAAAATATGAAGAAAGAAGAACTGAATCTTCTCTTTGCTGGAGATTTGTTGGGGCAGTCCATTGCCAGCAGCTTTGGAATTTCTTCTTTTCACACACCACATGTAGGCTTGTACGGCGCCTGTTCCACCTGTGGTCTTTCCATTGCAGTGGGAAGTATGGCAATAGCAGGTGGTTTTGCGGATAAAGTTGCCTGTGTGACTTCCAGTCATTTCGCCAGTGCGGAGAAAGAGTTTCGTTTTCCCCTTGCCTATGGAAACCAAAGACCTCTTTCGTCAACATGGACGGTAACAGGCAGCGGAGCTTTTCTTTTGTCTGGAAAGCCAAACAGAAAAGTGCGCGCCTTGGTGCAGGGTGTGACGTTTGGCAAAATTATGGATTATGGCATCAAAGATTCTATGAATATGGGAGCCTGTATGGCCCCGGCGGCAGCAGATACCATCTGGCAGCATTTGCAGGATTTTCATAGAAAACCAGAGGATTATGATAAAATCATTACAGGGGATTTGGGAGCAGTCGGACAGAAACTTCTATTTGAATTATTACAGAAAAAGAATCTTGATATTCAGAAACAGCACATGGACTGTGGAATGGAAATTTTTGACCGGGAAAAGCAGAATACCAATGCAGGAGGCTCAGGCTGCGGCTGTGCGGCGGTGACCTTATCTGCCTATATTCTGAAAAAGCTGGAAGAAGGCGTATGGAACAGGGTGCTTTTCTTACCAACAGGTGCGCTCTTAAGCAAAACCAGCTTTAACGAGGGACAGACCATTCCTGGAATTGCGCATGGGGTTGTGCTTGAAAAACCTTAAGCAGACAGATATAATGGTGGTACAAAGGACAGACAAAGAAAAGAGGACACAGGATGCGGGAAATGGAGTTTAAAATGGAACGTCCCGGTCTGCTGAAAAAAGGCGACCACATTACGGTAACAGAGGGTGTACTGCCTAGTAATTATTACTATACGATTGACCCCTCCCTTGCCATGTCAGGTAATTATCCTTTTCGGGAGCGAATGCTTGAACGGGAGGGTGAAGTACTGGAAGTCATTGAAAATGCCAGAGGCTTCTATGTGAAGGCAAGATTTGGGGAATGAGATAAGGGCGGAAAGCACCAATTTTACCCAATAGGGTTATCGAAATGAGATTTATGTCGATAATTGTATTAAGGATTGCGTTTTACAGCATCCAGTTTTCTATGGATTTCTTTTGAGATAATCTTTGTGCCGGAAAATGGCATATTCGAAAATTTTCAAAAACTATTGTAAAAACCAGTCCCTTTTCTTATAATATTCTACAAACAAAATAAAAGAAGGGGTGGCATATTATGTTAAAGAAAGTAGCAACAGATAAAGCACCGGCAGCAATTGGACCATATTCACAGGGAATTATCGCAGATAAGATGTTATTTGCATCAGGTCAGATTCCGATTAATCCAGCAACTGGTGAGATTAACGGAACCGATATTACAACACAGGCAGAGCAGGCAATCAAAAATGTAGGTGAGATTTTAAAAGAAGCAGGAACGGATTATAGCAGAGTTGTGAAAACCACCTGTTTTCTGGCTGAAATGGCTGATTTTGCAGCATTTAATGCAGTATATGAGAAATATTTTACACAGAAGCCGGCAAGAAGCTGTGTAGCTGTGAAACAGCTTCCAAAAGATGTACTTTGTGAGGTAGAAGTCATTGCTTACCTCGGAGAATAACCAGAATATTATTTTAATTGGAATGCCCGGAGCAGGGAAGAGTACCGTAGGAGTTGTGCTTGCCAAGAAACTTGGTTATTCTTTTCTGGATTCTGATTTGGTGATTCAGGAAAGAGAAGGTAAGGTTCTGCACGACATTATATCAGAACGTGGTCTGGAAGGCTTTTTGCAGGCAGAAGAAGAGGCAAATGCTTCACTCAGAGTTTCCCACCATGTTATTGCAACTGGCGGCAGTGTGATTTATGGTGCGAAAGCAATGGAGCATTTAAAGAGTATTGGACAAATTGTTTACCTGCAGCTTCCTTGTGAGGAAATTCAGGAACGACTTGGTGATTTGCATCAGCGTGGTGTGGCACTTAAGGAGGGACAAAGTCTGGAATCTCTCTACGAAGAACGCATTCCACTCTATGAAAAATACGCAGATGTTACGATTTCCTGTGAGAAGAAACAATTGCGCGAGATTGTAACAGAAATTGCCAGAAAATTTACAAATGATAAAAAAGAGGAATAACATAAGTATTCTTGCAGAAAATAACAGGTAGAGATATCTGTTATTTTTTTGTGTATGAAAGGAGTTTTTTATGGATTATGTAAATGCTTTCTGGGTAGGCGGTCTGATTTGTGCGCTGGCACAGATTTTAATGGAAAAAACAAAGATGATGCCGGGACGAATTATGGTATTATTAGTATGTCTGGGTGCGGTTATCAGCGCGGTCGGACTTTACGAACCTTTTCAGGAGTATGCCGGAGCCGGGGCAAGTGTACCGCTTCTTGGCTATGGTAATATTTTAATGAAGGGTGTAAAAGAAGCAGTAGATAAGGATGGATTTATTGGATTGTTTAAGGGTGGTTTTACCAACGGAGCAGTGGGATGCAGTGCAGCGCTTATCTTTGGTTACCTGTCAAGTCTGGTTTTCCGTTCTAAAATGAAAAAATAAAATTGAAAAAAATTTAACATTTTTGAAAAAAGTTGAAGATGAAAAGGGGATTCGGTCGTTTTATTTTTTGAAAATGCAAAAGAGCAGAGAGGGGGAGAGCTTATCACAAGGGAAGAAC
>CAYVUF010000124.1:0-6645 GCA_964454605.1 uncultured Bacteroides sp. | reverse complement strand
ACATGATTGCAGTCCAAAACATGCAAAAATACGCCAATTTTTGCCAAAATGCCGAATTTTTCTATGTTAAGAAAAATCTATAAAAAGTAGCGAAAAATCCAGCAAATACAGGCAAAACCTGGCATAGAAAGGTACGAAAGAATTATGACAAAAGTATTATTCATCTGCCACGGCAAAACGCTAACAACTTACTAAAATCCTCGAAAAATCAAGGCGTTCAGTCGATAACACGAAAAATTTACCATGAATTTACCACTTTTTTATAAGACCCAAACTCGTATGTTTATTTCATAAACCTGTCAATCCCTTTACCATAGGCACTCGGTAGAGTGGGGATTTACAGGTGGAAGTTTTTGAACAAATATAATGAAAAAAGGGATATTCCAATTCACTATTTTGGAATATCCCTTGATTATTATTTTATAATCAGTGATTAGCGCTTTTGATATTTCTGAATCGTATCGGTATTTGTTGTAATACAGATAACGTCTGGTATCTTTCCGCTTTGCACATCTTCATAAAGTGTCCGTCCTAATCGCGCAGGCGGATTTTCAAGAATATCATTAAGGCAAAATTCTTTTCCAGATGGCAGACTGTTAATAATGCTTCTCATTTGGTTTATTTGCACTTCATATCCCATAACTTTATCATTCCTTTGCAATAATGTGATGAATATTAGTTAGCTTAGTTTAAACGGAAAAACAGTATATCGTCATTAGCTACATCAAAAATATGCTGTCCGTCTTCCCAGGGGATAGACGCATCACGTAATCCTACAATTGCCCCGTCATAGCCGACAGGAAGAAGATACTCACAGTTCAGTGTCCAAGTGCGTGTGCCATTATTCGCCCAATCAGCAAAGCCACCTGTGGAATATTCTGTACATTCCGTATAATCTTGTCCATTAAAGTTTACTGTAAAGGTACGCTTTCCGTTGTCATCCCTTACAGAACTGTTGTCATTTCCTATAATGTCATAATAATCTTCCCAACATTCACTCATTAACGTTCCATATTTGTTGGCATTCTCGTCAGAAAAAACAACCTGTAGCTCCACTGTTTTCCATTCGTAGCCGTCTTTTGCTTCGTGGGTATCATCAGAAGCAAATGTCTGGTAGTTCGTAACGGCAGCTTGTCCTACTGTTTTATAATCTTTGTCCTCGTAACAGCATGTTACATAATCATAGGTTTTCCCCAGCTCCATGAACTGCCCTTTGACGTTATATTCTTCAAAAGCAGGGGGCAGTACATCTCCAACTGTTGCACCGCATACTTCGCAAGTGGCAGGTTGTTGATAGTTTGCTTCCGTCAAAGTATGCTCTAAGGGTTCGCCCTCTGTTTCTCCGCATACGCTACAATGTTTGGGTTCTGAACAAGTAGCTTCTACCCATGTGTGTCCCAAAGGTTCGCCCTCTGTTTCTCCACATTCACTACAAGTTTTTGGCTCTGTACAGGTGGCTTCTACCCATGTATGCTTATGCCCGCATCCTGTCAGCACAAAACAAAGTGTAAGTATAGCAACTTTATATAACCATTTCCTATTCATATTTATTTCTCCTCCTAAGAATAATATTTATAAAACAGTTTAACATAGCGTAATACTAAATACAATACAAAAATAATACAAAATGTACTGCTTAAAATAATGAAAATTCGCAATATGATATGTAATATAGGAGGTGCTTTAATGGCTTTTCAACTTAAATCTGACCGTAAAGAAACAGAGACAAAATCAATTCGTTTTCCATTGGAGTTGATTGATAGAATAGACAAAGCAATTACAGATAATGATGTTTCATTTTCTGGATTTGTGATACAAGCATGTGAATATGCATTGGATAATATGAAAAATATTCAATAATCTCTAATGAATTAAGGGGTGGTATAATGAGCTTTTTTAAAGATGATAAACTTATAGAAGAAAAGATTAAAGAAGAAGTTAAAGAAAAATATGAAGAAGAAAGGGAACAGCAAATAATAAGCCGATATGAAAAAGATTACTCAAATAGTCAAAAAATGATAAAGCCCTTTATAGAAATATTTGCGGAAATTATTGGAACTGACACATATAATGAATTCCTAGAAAAGACAGGCTTAGGAAAAGATACATTTTATAATTTAAAAAAATGGGTTAATAGGGATAATCCAAGTAGTAAAGTTACAATAGTCTCTGTCTGTGTCGGATATAATGTTGGATTACAAATTGCACGAGAATTATTGCGTAGTCAAGGTTCATCATTTAATCCACATAGCAAAAACGATTCTGCATACATGATGCTTCTTACAGAATGTAGAGGAAAAACTGTTGAAGAATGTAATGAGATATTAGAGAAAGTTGGTATTAAAAAAAATTGTAGATTGGGGGTTTGTGCGAGAAGACCGCGAAAAAGTAAAAAGAGCATGTAATACACATCAAATTGTGATGTGTATTTTTTTTAATAATTTTTTCGTATTACGTAAGAAAATAAGAACGATTTCTAGCTATTTGGGAGAACTCCTCTTTTTTTAGTGCCAGCTTTTCCTAGATAATATCTAGCTTCTGTCCTTTCTGTTTGCAAAAGAATACAATATCAGTCAGTTCTATTATAATCAACGTAAGTTACGTAACTTGATGAAAAAAATATGATATTTTGTAAGCCTAGTTTTAGGCAGAAAGGGATTCATTATGGCAAATAACATTTTAAAACATTTAGTAATTGACGTTGAGAATACAATAGGAAGCAAACTTTTGCTACTTGAAGTGCGTCCGTACGCAGGATACAAAGATGGCATTAAAGGGGGGCAGGAAGGGCTTGCATTCAACTGCCTTTCTGAAAAGATGAACTATGAGAAGATTGATATTAAGATAGCTGGACTTATGCAACTGCCTTTAGAATTTGACGGTACACCTATCCCTATCGAATTTGAGGGACTGGAAGCAAAGGTGTGGCAGGACTGGAGTAGTAAGGGAGAAGTAAGACTTTCTATTACGGCAAAGGGTATTAAAACGCACGGTGGAAAGCAGATTAAAATAGTGGGAGATAAGGCATGAGCAAAAACAAGTGGAAAAAATTAAGAAATAAACAATTTTTATGGTTTTATAATTCAATTCTTATATGGATTTTGCTTTTGATTACACTTGCAGTGTTTTGCGTGGTGTTTCATAAAAAAAATATTATATTCGGAATGGTTGCAATGGGCATATTCGGCATATTGTATATTGCAACTGTTTATATTAAAATAGGCAAACTTATGGAGACCTCTAAACTTATGGAAAAATTCATAAGAAGAAACAACTTGTATCAAGCTCATTTTATCGCAGAACAGGGAATTTTGGGAGAACGCAGAGTAGAAAGAATAGATTATTACCCACTTATTGAATATAAGGTAATACCCAAAGAAAATATTTTCTGTATCAAAATACGAATGGACGGTTGTTTACGCTCTGAAAAATTCAGAGATTTGGAACAGGCTCTTGCCGATATGTTTTGTACGATATGTACGGACAAAATAGAAGAGAGAGGATATATTACATATTGTTTTGAATTACATGAGCAGAAACAGACGAGAATAGAATCGGAAAGCGATATTTTATTTGCTGAAGAGAATGAGATTGCCTTTTCCAATGATATTGTATGGAATTGGAAAAAGACACCACACCTTTTGCTTACGGGCAATACGGGAAGTGGAAAAACGCAATTAGCCCAATATATTATTTACTGCCTGCTTGCACAGGGCGTAAGAGTGATTTTTTGTGACCCTAAGAATGATGATGATATGCGTCTTTTCCTAGAAGATAAACCCGTTACATATGTTACAAAAGAAAATGAAATAGCGAGAGTTGTTCGTGAAACAGAGGAAGAGGTACGATTGCGTGAACAGGACTTGAAGAATATAGGCATTGAAGAAGCAGAGTTCAATCCCATATTTCTCATGTTTGACGAAATGATAGCATTTGCTAAAATTGCAGAAAAACGAACATACGAAGAAACAGCAAAAAGAATTGCGTCTATTGTGGTTACAGGAAGAAGTAAGCGTGTTTATGCCGGTCTGATATTACAAAGACCGGATACAGCATTTATTGAAGGTGCAGTACGTGATAATCTATCCTGTAAAATCTGCATGGGGAATATGAGCGAAACAGCTTACAAAATGTCCTTTGGTGCAGATTTTTCAAAGGTGAAAAATTATAGGAAGGAAATAGGTTCGGGATTGATTTACAGACAGGGAATTGACACAAAGCCACGGGAATTTATAGCACCGTTTATTAAGCAGGGAGCATTGAGTAAATAATTGGTGGTGCAGGTGGCACATTTCGGAGAAATGAAGCGGAGCGTTGCCACCTGCAAAATATCACTAGGGTGTCACTACGACACACCCTAGTGTGCATTGTTCAATGTTCACAAGGAGAAACATGGAGAAAAAAAGAACTAGAAATTTTGCAACAGTTGTTTATCCCGAATCCGCACCGAAAGATTGGAAAATGATATTGCAGGAAGAATGTGTACCTGCTTTCGTTTCTCCCATACATAATAAAGATGTAAATTCAGATGGAACAATCAAGAAAGAACACTTTCATGTGATGATTATGTTTGATGGCGTGAAAACACAGGAGCAGGCTCAAGAGGTATTTTCTGCAATCGGTGGTGTAGGCGTTGAACCGATAAAGAGTGCAAGAGCATATGCTCGTTATTTGTGCCATTTAGATAACCTCGATAAGGCACATTATAGGACAGAGGATGTGCTTTCCTTGTCGGGTGCTGATTATAGCACTATGATTAGTCTTGCAAACGATAAATATACTGCAATCGGAGAAATGATAGAGTTTTGTCTGCAAAATTGCATAGATAGTTATGCGGAACTATTGCTATATGCAAAAAATAATCGTATAGATTGGTTTCATGTATTATGTGATACCGGAACAGTAACAATGGTGCAATTTCTGAAATCAAAATATTGGGAACAACACAAATATGATACAGGAGAAAGACAATGAAAAAGCAAGAATATAGTGAGGGTGTAATTCCTGTATGGAAAAGGTATGTTCTGACAATAACAGAAGCTGCGGACTACTACCATATAGGGGAAAATAAATTGCGTATCATTGCAGAGGAACACCCCGAAGCAGATTTTATTATTATGAATGGAAACCGCATATTGATTAAGAGACAGAAATTTGAGGAATTTTTAGACAATGCGACAGTAGTATAAATAGTGGTTTGGTATGGAAAGAGACTTAAATTTGTGTTAGTATATTATCACGAGTTTGGGTCTCTTTTTGAAAGGAGAGAGACATACCATGAGTGAAAAAAGACGAGATAAAAGAAACAGAATTTTACACAATGGAGAGACCCAAAGGGCTGACGGTAGGTATCGTTTTACCTATCAAGATACAGACGGTAATACAAAAGATGTTTATAGTTGGCGGTTAGACCATAACGACCCATATCTCAAAGGAAAGCGGAAAGACTTGTCTTTGAGGGAAAAAGAAAAGCAGATTGAGCAGGATATATTTAATCAGATTGTACCAGAGGGTGGAGGTTTTACGGTGCTGTCATTGGTAGAAAAATATGTTTCCCTAAAAACCGGCGTAAGGCATAATACAGAAGCAGGGTACAAAACTGTAATAAATATTCTGAAAAAAGACCCTTTTGGAAACAAGCGAATTGATAAAGTGAAGTTATCTGATGCAAAGGCTTGGCTTATCAAGTTACAGCAAATAGATGGCAAAGGTTACAGTTCCATTCACTCTATCAGAGGTGTATTAAGACCAGCTTTTCAAATGGCAGAGAATGATGATTTAATCCGCAAAAATCCGTTTCAATTTGAACTTGCGACTGTTATTGTAAACGATAGCGTTACCAGAGAAGCCATAACAAGGAAACAACAAAGGCAATATTTGAAATTTGTTCAAGAGGACAGACATTTTTGCAAGTATTACGAGGGTATTTATATTTTATTCAATACAGGCTTGCGTATTTCTGAATTTTGCGGATTGACACTTGCTGATATTGAATTTAAGAAAAAACGTATCAGAGTAAATCATCAGCTGCAACGTACAAGTAAAATGCAGTATATCATAGAAGCGCCAAAAACGGAAAACGGTGTGCGGTATGTACCAATGACGGACGAAGTGGAACAATGTTTTCACAAGATTATAGATAATCGTGTAGCACCCAAAGTAGAACCGATAATAGATGGCTATACAGGTTTTTTGTTTTTAGATAAAAATGATATGCCTATGGTTGCGCTACATTGGGAAAAGTATATGCAACATATCCTAGAGAAGTATAATAGCATTTATAAGGTACAAATGCCGAAAATTACCCCTCATGTATGCCGACATACCTTTTGTTCCAACATGGCAAAAAGTGGAATGAACCCGAAAACATTACAATACATCATGGGACATTCTGACATAAGCGTAACGCTAAATACTTACACCCATGTAGGATTTGAGGACGCACAAAACGAGTTACAACGTGTAGTAGGTGAATAGGCTGTACAGGCGGTAAAAATGGCAAATGGTAAAACAGAATAATTTACCATCATTTTTACCATTTTTGCAGAAAAAAACTTAAGAAAATACGTGGAGATTTAAGAAGAAATGTCAAAAATCAAGAACAAAGAAAAAGGCTGTGAGCTTTGAAAATACAGGAAACTAGGG
>CAYVUF010000123.1:0-6723 GCA_964454605.1 uncultured Bacteroides sp. | reverse complement strand
CAACCCAGTTTACCATGACGACCATCGAAGAGCTGGGACTGCTGAAAATGGATTTTCTGGGACTGCGTACCTTAACCGTTATCCAGAATGCAGTGAAAATGATAGAGAAAAGTACAGGCATTAAGCTGGACATGGATGCTATTGATTACAATGACCCTGCGGTACTGGCATCGATTGGAACTGGCAAAACGGATGGGGTCTTTCAGTTGGAAAGCGGCGGCATGAAAAGTTTCATGAAGGAATTAAAACCCCAGAGTCTGGAAGACATTATTGCGGGTATTTCCCTGTATCGACCGGGACCTATGGATTTTATTCCGAAATACATCAAAGGCAAAAATGATCCTTCTTCCATTACTTATGCCTGTCCGCAGCTTGAGCCGATTCTGGCACCAACCTATGGCTGTATTGTTTATCAGGAGCAGGTTATGCAGATTGTGCGGGAACTGGGCGGCTATACCATGGGACGAAGTGACTTGGTGCGGCGTGCCATGAGTAAGAAAAAACAGCACGTTATGGAACAGGAGCGCAAGAACTTTACGTATGGAAACCAGGAAGAAGGAGTACCGGGCTGTGTGGCAAATGGCATCAGTGCGGAAGTGGCAAATCAGATTTATGATACCATGATGGATTTTGCCAAGTATGCTTTCAACAAATCTCATGCGGCGTGTTATGCGGTGGTTTCTTATCAGACCGCTTATTTGAAATATTATCATCCGGTGGAATTTATGGCAGCACTGCTTACGTCGGTGATTGATAATACAGGTAAGGTATCAGAATATATTATGACCTGCCGCAGTATGGGAATCCAGATTCTGCCGCCGGACATTAACGTAGGGGAAATTGGGTTTTCTGTATCCGGGAATGAAATCCGGTATGCACTGACTGCCATCAAAAGTGTAGGCAGACCGGTCATTGAAGCAGTGGTAGAAGAACGAAGGCAGCGTGGTCCTTACACCAACCTGAAGGATTTTATTACCAGAGTGGCAGATAAGGATGTCAATAAGCGAGCTGTGGAAAACTTTATCAAGGCAGGGGCGCTGGACAGCCTGGGTGGCACCAGAAAGCAATTCATGAGTGTTTATGTACAGATTATGGACCATGTGCATCAGGATAAAAAGAACAATATGGCAGGTCAGATGTCATTATTTGATATTGTATCTGAGGAGGAAAAAGAAAGCTTTGAGGTAAAAATGCCGGATGTAGGAGAGTATTCCAAAGAGATGCGGCTGAGTTTTGAAAAAGAAGTCCTGGGCATTTATATCAGCGGACATCCCTTGGAAGAGTATCAGGAAATCTGGAAAAAGCACATTACCAATAAAACAGCAGATTTTTATCTGGATGAAGAAACCGGAGAACCGCACGTGGCAGATGGACAGTCGGTAACGATTGGGGGCATGATTGCGGACAAAAAACTGAAGTATACCAAACAGGAAAAAGTGATGGCATTTTTACAGATAGAAGATTTGGTGGGAACAGTAGAAGTCATTGTTTTTCCAAGAGATTATGAAAGAAATGCGAATAAACTGATAGAAGATAAGAAAGTATTCGTGAAAGGAAGGGTTTCTGCAGAAGAAGATAAGGATGCCAAGTTGATTTGTGAGAGAATCACATCCTTTGATGAGATTCCCAAGAAACTGTGGATAAAATTTAAAACCAAGGAAGCCTATGAGGAAAAAGCAGCAGAACTGATGGCAGTATTGCACGATTCGGAGGGAAAGGACAACGTTGTGATATATATTGAAAATATAAAAGCAATGAAAACGCTGCCGCCGAACCAGAATGTAAATGCCGATTTGCTACTGATAGAGCAGTTAGAAAAATTGTTTGGTAAAGAAAATGTTCGACTTGTATAAAGAAGAACAAAAAAGATTGAAAACCCCCTGTATTTAGAGTAAAATAAATTCAGTTGGGCAATTTTAGTTGGTCGAAAGGATGCAGGAATATGGCAAAAGAGATTAAAACAATAGGTGTTTTAACAAGTGGCGGCGATGCACCGGGCATGAATGCAGCAATTCGTGCAGTTGTCAGAAAAGCATTGGCTAACGGTGTAAAAGTAAAAGGTATTAAAAAAGGCTATCAGGGTCTTTTAAATGAAGAAATCATGGATATGGAGAAATGGAATGTTTCTGATATCATTCAGCGTGGCGGAACCATTCTGGGAACAGCAAGATGCTCCGAGTTCCGTACTGAGGAGGGACAGCAGAAGGGCGCTGATATCTGCCATAAACATGGAATAGATGGTCTGGTGGTTATCGGTGGTGATGGCTCTTATCGTGGAGCACAGGCATTGGCGAGAAAAGGCATCAATACCATTGGTATTCCGGGAACGATTGACTTGGATATTTCCTGTACAGAGTATACCATTGGCTTTGATACAGCGATTAATACAGCCATGCAGGCAATCGACAAGGTTCGTGATACATCTTCTTCCCATGAAAGATGCAGTATTATTGAGGTTATGGGAAGAAATGCTGGTTATATCGCGCTGTGGTGCGGTATTGCAAATGGTGCAGAGGATATTTTGCTGCCAGAGAAATATGATTATAATGAACAGCAGATTATCAATAATATCATCAATAACCGAAAACGTGGCAAAACACATCATATTATTATTAATGCAGAAGGTATTGGTCACTCTACTTCCATGGCAAGACGAATTGAGGCGGCCACCGGTATTGAAACGCGTGCAACCATTTTAGGTTATATGCAGCGTGGTGGTTCTCCGACTTGTAAGGACCGTTATTATGCTTCTATTATGGGGGCATATGCCACAGATATTTTATGCGAAGGCAAAACAAACAGAGTAGTAGGCTATCAGCATGGTGAATTTCTGGATTTTGATATTGAAGAAGCATTGAATATGCAGAAAAATATTCCGGAATATGAATACCAGGTCAGCCGGTTATTATCTTTATAGAGTCTGACAGTATAGAGCAATGATTCCCCGTAGACAAGGTTGTCTTGCGGGGAAATTTTATATCAAAGAATGATAAACGAATCATAAGAATCGTCATAGAAAGGAAAGCGTATGATTACAAGTTCTTCTAATAAACGAATCAAAGAAATCATACAGTTAAATCAGAAAGCGAAAATACGAAGAGAGAGGGATGTTTTTATTGTAGAAGGCATGAAAATGTTTCTGGAGGCTGACCGGAATCGGATACAAGAAGTTTATGTTTCGGAAAGTGCCTTGAAACAGCTTCCCAATGCCTGTATTCAGAAGCTGGAAACACTGTCATTTCCTTATGAAACGGTAAGCGATGAAGTCTTTCGAAAAATGTCTGATACCCAGACACCACAGGGAATTTTATGTGTTGTGAAGCAGTATCATTATGAACTGGAAGAACTGCTTCAGTTCGACAATCCCTTTTTTATTGTACTGGAAGATATTCAGGACCCGGGAAATCTGGGCACGATTTTCCGCACTGGAGAAGGAGCAGGCGTTACCGGTATCCTGATGAGCAGGCATACCGCAGATATCTACAATCCCAAGACCATTCGTTCTACCATGGGTTCCATTTATCGGATGCCCTTTGTATATACGGAGAATTTGTCTGCCGCCATTTCCCAGCTTAAAGAGAAAAAGATTGCTGTGTATGCGGCACATTTGCAGGGAACACAGTTTTATGATGAATGTGATTACCGGAAGGGAACTGCTTTTCTCATTGGCAATGAAGGAAATGGATTGCAGGAAGAAACAGCAAAGCAGGCAGATACCTATATCAAAATTCCGATGGAGGGAAAAGTAGAATCGTTGAACGCTGCAGTGGCATCCTCCATCCTGATGTATGAAGCAGCCAGACAGAGAAGAAAAGCAAACTAAAGGGGAAAAGAGGTAACAGAATATGAAAATTGGATTTATTGGACTGGGAAATATGGCAAGTGCCATGATTGGCGGTATGCTGCAGAAGGAAATTGTGAAAGCAGAAGAAGTGTCAGGAAGTGACAAATCACCAGCCATGAGAGAAAAAGCAGCCAAAGCCTATGGCATTGTGACAAAAGAAAGCAACCAGGAAGTTGCGGCAGAGGCAGAGATACTGTTGTTGGCAGTGAAGCCACAGTTTCTTGGGCAGGTGATTGAGGAAATTAAGGATGTTATCAAGCCAGAAACTTTAGTGATTAGTATTGCAGCAGGCAAAACAATAGCATGGCTTGAAAATGCTTTTGGGAAGGAAATCAAATTAGTGCGTTGCATGCCAAATACACCTGCACTGGTGGGGGAAGGGTGCACTGGGGTATGTGTCAATAGCAGAATAACTGAAGAAGAGAAGCTGCTTAGTGTCAGACTAATGGAGAGCTTCGGCAAAGCAAGCCTTGTGACAGAAAATCTAATGGATGCAGTGGTTGCAGTCAGCGGCAGTTCTCCAGCATATGTTTTTCTTTTTATAGAAGCCATGGCAGATGCAGCAGTAGATGCCGGGATGCCGAGAGCACAGGCATATGAATTTGCGGCACAGGCGGTATACGGCAGTGCCAAACTGATGTTGGAAACCGGAAAACATCCGGGAGAATTGAAGGATATGGTATGCTCTCCGGCTGGAACAACGATTGCCGGATTAAAGGTTTTAGAGGAAAGAGGTTTCCGGGGAACCGTTATGGATGGCCTGGCAGCCTGTGTAGAAAAATCTAAAAATATGTAATTATTTTGTGCTTATTTTCGCTTATAAATCCTGGACAAGCGGCGTAAACTTGACAAAGAAAGGGTGTTTTGCTAAAATGTTGCAAATTGTGAATTTAACAATTTTGTAATATTTTTGGTAAAAATTACAAGGTACGGAAGTGGAAACCGTTTTGCCTTGGATTGGAAAAACGATGAATCGTAGACGGAGGTAAGCATTGATGTTCAAACACAGAGGCATAGTCCTTATGCTGATGGGACTTTTCGTAAGCCTGAGTATGCTGTATGGAATTAACATAGATGCTGAAGCATCTACCAGAAAAGAATATCTGGATTCTCTGAATGTGGGTATTTCCGGCATTCTCGACCCTAGTGTAAGTTCTGATAATGAAGAGGCAGTAGCTGAGTTAACCCAGTTAGTAGAAGCTGCCGCTGCTGCAGAAGCAGAAAAATCCACACTGGTGATGGCAGATGTACAGGTGGCATTAAATGTACGTGCAGAAGCAACGGAGAATTCTGACAAAGTAGGTTTGCTTTACAAAGACTGTGGCGGAAGGATTCTGGAAAGAAAAGATGGATGGACGAAACTGAAGTCCGGTGAGTTAGTTGGCTGGGCAAGTGATGAATATCTGCTGTTCGATGAGGAAGCAGAAGCCATGGCGAATGAGGTTGGTAATCTGATTGCTACGATTGAAACCGATACACTGAGAATTCGCATGGAACCGAATAAAGAGTCGGAAATACATGGTCTGATTGCACAGGATGAAGGTCTGCAGATTATAGAAGTGGTCGATGACGACTGGATTAGTGTGGATTATGAAGGCGAGGTTGGTTACGTTTCAGCCGAGTATGTAAACGTTGATTTCTATATTGATGAAGGTGAAACACTGACAGCAATTAAGAAACGTGAAGAAGAGGAAAGACAGCGTAAACTGACTGAAAATCAAGGTGCAGTTGCAGCAGGAGAAGATGACCTTAAGCTGTTAGCAGCGCTTATTTATTGTGAAGCAGGTTCGGAAACAGCCAATGGAAAACTGGCAGTTGGTGCAGTTGTTATGAATCGTGTCAGAAGTGGCGCTTATCCGAATACCATTTATGGCGTGATTTATTCTTCTGGACAGTTTACACCGGCAATGAGTGGTAAAGTGGCGAGAGTATACAATAACAATAATATTCCGGAAAGCTGTTACCAGGCGGCACAGGCAGCCATCAATGGGGAAACGAATGTGGGCAGTGCAACCCATTTCAGAAGAGCCGGCAATCACGACGGTCTTATCATTGACAATCAGGTTTTCTGGTAAGGATATCCCTTGTTTCTATCTGTATAATATAGTAAGATAGACGGAGAAAGGGGTGAAACAAATGACAACCTTGAATATGACAGTAATGTGGCTCGTGCTTATGGTCGTTCTGGTTATGATTGAAATCGCAACCATGGGTCTGACTACCATCTGGTTTGCAGGAGGAGCCTTGGCAGCAGCACTTGTGTCGATACCAGATACACCGGTATGGCTTCAGATTATTGTATTTTTAGTGGTGTCAGCACTTATGTTGTATTTTACCAGACCAATTGCTGTAAAATATTTTAACCGGGACAGAGTCCGGACCAATATTGAAAGTCTGATTGGAAGACAGGCAATCGTCATCAGTGAAATTAACAACATAGAAGGAACAGGACAGGCGAATACCGGAGGTATGGAATGGACTGCAAGAAGCAGTTATAATGATGTGGTGATTCCGGTTGGCGCAGTGGTTACCATACTGGGAATTGACGGCGTGAAGCTGATTGTGGAAGAGAGGAAAGAGTGTTAAAATGGGTGGAATATATTTTATTTTAGTGGTTCTTATTTTATTGATTGCATTACTGGCATCCTGTGTGAAGATTGTACCACAGGCACATGCTTATGTTGTGGAACGTCTGGGCGCTTATCAGCAGACCTGGCCGGTAGGAATTCATTTCAAACTTCCTATCGTGGATAAAGTAGCAAAGAGAGTTGTTTTAAAGGAACAGGTAGTGGATTTTGCGCCGCAGCCTGTGATTACCAAAGATAACGTAACCATGAGAATTGATACCGTAGTGTTTTTCCAGATTACTGACCCTAAGC
>CAYVUF010000122.1:0-6777 GCA_964454605.1 uncultured Bacteroides sp. | reverse complement strand
CAATGGATTCATATTCCATATTAATCTTCGGGAAGTACAAAATACCTTTCAGATTAAATGGATAATCCATATTCAGATGAATCCAGAACAAAGGCTCTTTGTAATCCTGAAATACCTTACGATAAAAATCCAGATACTCTTCTTTTGTACACTCATTCGGATGCTTGGTCCAAAGCGGTGTAGTTTCATTCAGTAGTTCCGGACGTTTGGTAATTTTCAGCTTCTGTTCGTCTTCTTCTTTCTCTTTCTTAATCTCTTCGATTACTGTATCTGTATCCAGCTTCTCAGCTTCTGTAATCACCTGAGTTTCTGTTGTATTTGCTTTGGATAAGTAAATTTCTGTCGGCATGAAAGAACAATACTTCTTAATGACTTCTCTTGCCTTATATTCATTGCAGAACTCCAGACAATCTTCGTTGATAAAGAGTGTAATTTCTGTACCAACTTCTGTTCTGCTGCCTTCTTCCATATCAAATTCCGTACCGCCGTCACATTCCCAATGAACAGCCTGTGCTCCATCTTTATAAGAAAGCGTATCGATATGCACCTCATCTGCTACCATAAATGCAGAATAAAAACCTAATCCGAAATGACCGATAATCTGATCTTCATTTGTTTTATCTTTATATTTTTCAATAAAATCTGTTGCACCGGAAAAAGCAATCTGATTAATGTACTCTTCTACTTCGTCCGCTGTCATACCAATACCATTATCGATAAACTTTAACGTTTTCTCTTCCGGATTCACAATTACCTGAATCTTTGCCTTGTAATCTGCCGGCAATGAATATTCACCCATCATATCAAGTTTCTTCAACTTGGTAATCGCATCACATCCGTTTGAAATCAGTTCGCGGAAGAAAATATCATGGTCTGAATACAACCATTTCTTGATAATTGGAAAAATATTGTCGCTGTTAATGGATAAGCTGCCATGTTTTGCTGCCATAAAAAAATCACATTCCTTTCTACAATCCCATAACATCTATCAATGTTATAAATTCTTTCGTCTAAAAGAAAGTGTAATGCTGTCAAACTTAAAAGTCAAGACAAAATTAGCACTCATCTTTGGTGAGTGCTAATAATTTCCTTGTAAACCGCATATTTACTGGGTTTTCGCATTTCTAAACTTTTTCTAAACTATCAGTTCATGGCTTTTTTCTTATTCAAAATACTTGTTATAGACCTCAAAAAAATCTGCTGTCACAACGTCTTCATCATGGATAAAACGAACCTCTTCCCATAAATCTTCATTCAGTTTTCTGGTAAGGGTTGCCACAAAAGCATCATATTCCTGTCCAAACACTTCTTCTTTCCGCTGTTCCACGATTTTGATTTTATTACTGTCTGTTTCTTCCTTATCAAAAGTACTGATACATTTGATGATATGATATCCATATTCTGTTTCCACAATATCACTGATTTCATCATTTCCCAGATTAAACGCCGCTTTCTCAAAGGCTTTCTCCATTTCCCCTTTTCCAAAAGAATAGGTTGCCTTGTCATCTTCGCTGTAACGACGAATCAGTTCATCAAAATCTTCTCCTGCTCTGGCTTTCTCTAATACCTCACGCGCTGTCTGGTAAGCATCCTGTTTTGCAGAATCTGTATATTCAATTTTTTTCCCAGTTCCATCTAACGCATATGTTTTCAGCAAAATATGTTGTACCGTAATGGTTCTCGCTTCATCATCACTGATTTCCGGATTGATATCCTTGATAATATACTGGTATACCTTTTTTGCCAGTGCATACTCACTATACAAACTGGAAATCGTGCTTTCATTCACTCCCATCCGTTCAATCTCTGTTGCATTCAACGAAGCGTAATAATCCTGCGCCGCATTTTTCACCTGTTCTTTTTCTTCTTTTGTTAATGCTACATCATATTGTTCTGCCATCAGATTCATGGTTTTAATCTGGGCAATCTGGGCAAGAGCAATGTCCTTGACATTTTTCTCCAAGGTGATGCCTTCCAAATTCGTATTCCAGATTTCTTCCCCATAAACGCTCTCGTACTGGTTCTGAACGTTTGTCAGATACACCATGATTTCCGGCAGAGTGCATGACATTGTTTCAATGCGAAAAATTTCGTCCTTGGCAAAGCCGGTAGTTAATACCACCTTTACGCTTTCGCCTTTCCCACAGCCGCACAAGCTGCCTGCCACCATGCAGATGCAGAGCATAAATACCATTATTCTACTTTTCTTTTCCATCTGCCTCTTCTTTCTATTTCCACGCAAAATATCTGTTCCCTATTTCTGTGCTCTATTTCTTCACATTTCTGCCAAGAACATTGCCTTCCTTATCATACCAGTATTCCCCATTCGTCAGCACATAATCTTCGCCGGACAAAATTGCCTTCACGTAATCTTCGCCGGACTTCAGTCTGCGCCGGAAAGCAACACCGCCTCCTAACAAATCGGTAAAGTGAATATCTGACCCGGCACTCATCGGTAGCGTATGTTTTCTGGCATAAGCAATTGCCCTGGTGTCAAATTCTGCTTCATTATGAGCCATACTTCGAGAATTAGAATGCATGGCATTCACACCTTCCACACCATCTACCCATTCTGGGAACAGTCGTATTTCCGGGATATAATCCTCCTCCCGATAAGGATGCGCATGTATCACCATGCCGCCTTTTTCATGCACCAGCTTATACTGCTCTTCTATTCCTGCATGGCGCAGTTCCGGATGTGCTGCCATCCACTCCTTATCGATACCATATAACAGAAATTCCGTTCCCTGATAACCTGCTTCATAACCAAAAAAAACATCCAGACCAATTTTATCCCCTTCTGCTTTAGCACTTTCATAGCCTTTGCAAAAAAGGTTGACCCATTCTGTCCATTCCAGACTCCGGTCAACTGCTGTATTGCCTCCCCAGTTATGGTCTGTTACGAAAATTCCAGTATACCCATATTCTTTACAGGCAATCGCCATATCTTTACCGGAAAAGTGTGCGCAGGCACTTCCTTCCTTTGTATGAAGATGTGTTTCATACAGATAGGGATATTGTTCTCTTATTTTATCACACATGTTTTTTCTCCATTCTGACTGCTTTCTAGCAAAATACTCCAAAAAAGGATTAAATTGCGTGTGTGTACACACAACTTAACCCTTTCACTTGTCTAATCACTTCATGAAGCTGCAAACTTCGCAGTCTATCTTCCAGACTTCTATTTGATAACCTGAATCCAGCCTTCTGGTGCCTCAATGCGGCCCATCTGAATACCTGTTAAAGTATCGTATAACTTCTTGGTAACCGGTCCCATCTCTGTCATACCGCTTGGGAATGCAATTTCTTTTCCATGGTCAACTACTTTACCTACTGGAGAAATAACTGCTGCTGTACCGCAAAGACCACACTCTGCAAAATCTTTCAATTCTTCTAACGCAATCGGTCTTTCCTCTACTTCCAGTCCCAGATAATCTTTGGCAACTACCATCAGGGAACGACGTGTGATAGAAGGCAGGATACTGTCTGATTTTGGTGTTACAACTTTATTGTCCTTTGTTACAAAGATAAAGTTTGCACCGCCTGTTTCCTCTACATAAGTTCTTGTTCTGGCATCCAGATACATATTTTCATCATAACCTTCTGCATGAGCTGTTACAATAGCATGAAGACTCATGGCATAGTTAAGACCTGCTTTGATATGTCCTGTTCCATTCGGTGCTGCTCTGTCGAAATCACTTACTTTGATGGTAATCGGTTTCACACCACCTTTGAAATAAGGACCTACCGGTGTTGTGAAAATTCTGAACTGATACTCTTCTGCAGGTTTTACACCAATTACAGAAGAACTTCCAAACATATATGGACGAACATACAAGGTAGCGCCAGAGCCATATGGCGGTACATATGCTTCATTTGCTGCTACTGTATCAATCACTGCCTGAACAAAACGATCTTTCGGGAATACCGGCATTTCCAGTCTTTTGCAGGAATCTTCCATACGCTGTGCATTTAAATCCGGGCGGAAGGTAACAATATGTCCGTCTTCCGTTGTATATGCTTTCATGCCTTCGAAACAGGTCTGTGCATACTGGAATACGCCTGCACACTCGTTAATGGTGATGTTTGCATCGGATATTAACGCACCCTCGTCCCATGCACCATTTTTATAATTCGCTACAAATCTTTTATCTGTCTGCTGATAACCAAAGCTAAGATTTGCCCAGTCAATGTTTTTCTTTTCCATGTTACTTACTCCTTCTTTCCCTCAAAGTATGTCTTTCAAAAAACGCTTATACATAATATTATACTTTTATTCCCAAAAGTCAAGCCTATCGTATGGAAGTTATGATTTCCATTGCCACATCATAAGCGAAATCATTTAATGCCTTTTCGCACATACGAAGAACCCTTTCAGTTTCCTCCGGCAGCTCATACTTTTTCATTTCCAGAAGTTTCTCTGCTGCACCTTCGCTATCAAAATCATCTAACTTTTCATACAATTCCTGTAGCAGTTTCTGAACGTCCTCCTTGGAAAAAGGCAGCTTTTCTTCCTGATGTGTTACAGCATTTTCCTCTTGCACTAAGTTCTCCGGTTCTAAGTACAACTCCAGATTTTCTCTCAAAGTCTGCATCATGCCAAACAAAATCGGTGACTGCACTTCCACTTCTTCCAGTCTGCCTGCTTTGCTCTTCTTCTCCAGTTCAAAAGCAAGCTCTGCCAGTTCATCCGCACCAATATTCCTTGCATTGCCTTTCAGGGCATGTACAATAATGGCATAGCCGGAGGTATCACCTTTTTCCAGCATTGTCCTTAACTGCTCCTCTTTCTCAACCAACATATCCTGGAAATCCCGCAGCACCTTTTCATAAAGTACCTTGTTGCCGCCCATATATTTCAATCCATGTTCTGCATTGATGCCAATATCAGTCAGTCGCTCTTCATCCAGTCCCACCGTTTCAAAGCCTTCTGTGATTTTCTCATCCGTATCCGTTGTCAGATACACCAGCTCTTTCGGAAGATATTTTAACAGTATGTCCTCAAATTTCTCTGGCTCAATCGGCTTCGTCAGATAATCCTGAAAACCTGCTTCCAGATAGAAATCGCGGGCTCCAATAACAGCATTGGCAGTCAGTGCAATCACTGGAATATCCTTAGATGGATTTCCTTCCAGTTCCCGAATCGCATGCAGTGTCTGAACCCCATCCATAAGAGGCATCATATGGTCCATACAGATAAGATGATACTCTTTGCGTTTCAGCAGCTCCAGACACTCCTCACCGCTTGCCGCTACATCAATCTGCAATTTTGTTTTCCGGAGCAAATCCTGTGCCACTGCCAGATTCATGGCATTATCATCTACAATCAGTATTTTGCCCAGAGGTGCAATAAATTTTTCTTTGTAGCTGACCGCATTTTTCATGCTCTTATCATACTGTTTTCGGAAATCACCAAGCGGTTTCCGGTCAATGACTTTCTGCACAACGGAAAAAGAGAACACCGAGCCTTTTCCATACTCACTGGTAACTTCCAGTTTACCGCCCATCATCTCTACCAGACGATTGGTAACAGCAAGTCCCAGTCCGGTTCCTTCTTCGGCACGACTTGCTTCCATATCCAATCTGTTAAATGTACCAAAGATTTTCTTAATATCCTTTTCTTTAATTCCAATTCCGGTATCTTCAACTGCCACCTTCAACCAAATGGCATCCTCGGAGTGGGGCTGCCAGGATACGTGCAGAGTAACGGTACCTGCCTTGGTATACTTTGCCGCATTGGACAACAGATTTCCAATAATCTGCCTGAGATGTACTTCATCCCCAGACAACTTATAGGGGATATCTTCTGCCACCTCTAACTCCAACTGCAGTTTCTTTTTGCGCAGCGGTATGGAAATGCTGTTGATTAAATCATTTAACACAGAACTGATATCATAAATACCATCCTGAATCTCCATTTTGCCGGACTGAATCTGGGAAAAATCCAGAATGTCGCTGATAAGGGACAGCAGAATACTTCCCGCCTGCTTGATATCCAGTGCATACTCCCGGATATTTTCTTCCTGACTTTCCCTTAAGATTAACTCATTCAGTCCAAGAATCGTATTGATTGGTGTCCGAATCTCATGGGACATATTTGCCAGAAACAAATCTCTTGCATGGGTTGCCTTCTTTGCTTCTGTCATAGCTGTTTCTAATTCAATATTCTTTTTTTCTAACTGTTCTTTGGCAAGCAGAAGGGTAACTGCCTGTTTCTCCAATTTGGAGGTAAAGCCATTCTTCTTATTTGTATCATCACCCATCTTACCAATTCCCCTTTCCTATTTTTTACGTTCATATTTTACAAACTGGTAAGCAATATCAAAATAGGTCTGTTCCTCACTGTCCGCAGTGATTTCCCACTCGCTCATTTCATCCAGATTCGGGAAAAAGGCATCGGCTTCATAGTTATGGTCTATTTTCGTAACATGTGCCACATCACAATAAGGCAGCATCATACGGTATACACTTTCTCCGCCAATAATATAAACATCTTCCGTAGGATATTGTTTCAATTCCTCTAACAATTCTTCCTTGCTGTGTACCACAACTGCATCCTTCACTGCAAAATCAGGATTTGTGGAAAGAATAATGTTTGTCCTGTTTTTCAATGGCATTCCCTGCGGAAAAGTTTCCAGTGTTTTTCGTCCTAAAACAACTACCTTGCCGGTTGTTTCCTGTCTGAAAAACTTATGGTCATTTGGAATGCTGACAAGCAGACTGTTTTTACAGCCTATTGCCCAATTATTATCTACCGCAACAATCAGATTCATCTTC
>CAYVUF010000121.1:0-6787 GCA_964454605.1 uncultured Bacteroides sp. | reverse complement strand
CTCCGACAGTTTCTCTGCCATCTGATAAAGTTCTTTCTGTTTCCATCCGTTTTCCTTAAAGGGTGTCCCAGTCAGCTTACAGCATTCGGTCAGATTCGGTGTTGTAATGTGTGCCAGAGAAACCAACTGCCGCATTTCTTCGCACATTTCCTCTGTATAAGTTGAATACAGTCTTCCGTTATCTCCCATCACCGGGTCTATCATAATCCGAGTTTCTGCTGTGGCAAAATCTTTCACAAACTCCTTCACAATCTGAATCTGTCTTGCAGAACCTAGAAATCCGGTCGCAATTCCATCAAAAGAAAACCCCAGCTTCTTCCAGTTTTCGATATACTCCGGCATCCGGTCTGTATAATCATCAAAGAAGAAATGCGGAAACGCTGTATTATTCGACAATACCGAAGTAGGCACCGGACAGCATTGTACCCCCAGATAGGACACAATTGGTAATGTAACCGTAAGGGATGCCCTTCCATAACCTGCCATTGCACTGATAACTGCCAGTTTCTTCTGCATTGTCTTTTCTCCTTCTCTATAACCAGTTTTCATGCGGATTCACGCACTCCTTATTATTACACTAAAAAGGAGGAACTGCAACTACAATTCCCCCTTCTGACAATACTTTCTGCTATTTTTCTGTTTCCCTGTTTTGCTGGCACAGACTCCACCGGAAACCAGCAGACAGGCAGCAACAACCCCAAGTACAACTCTTTTTATACCAAAATGCTTCATTTCTTTTTCCTCCTGACTAAGAGAAATTTCTTCCTCTTTTCATCTGTTCTACCAGAATTTCTTCCTTCATAAATCTCTCCCTAATAACTCACTTTTATCAGATGCATCTACTATTAAGAGTCATTACTACATGATTTGGTTCATTTTCACAGGAATTTTATTTATATTGCATTTATTATACTATAATTCTTTCTTTATTTTCTGAAATATAGTATAATAAAAATATTATATGAGGGAGTTTTTTAGACAATTTTACTCAAAAAAAGCAGGAATGGGAGAGCGTACTATGAACACTAAGAAGAAAAAAACCGTCAGTATTGTTACCATCTTTAACACTTCCATGCTGATTCCGGCAATCATTGGGATTCTCATCTGTGTTATCATGGCAACAATCTATATGACAAATTCAGCGGAAAATGAAATTGAAGCCTGTCTGAAATCCACTGCCTATGCAGTACGTCAGACGTATAACGAAATTGATGCAGGCAACTACCGTCTTGCCGGTAATGTACTGTACAAAGGAACTACCAACTTATCCAACCATATGCAGATTGTAGATAATCTGAAGGAACAGACTGCTATCGAATGTACCTTTTTTTACAACGATACCCGTTTTGTAACCACCATCAAAGATGAAACCGGATCCAGGGTCTTATATACCAAGTGTTCCGATGCGGTGAAGCAGAACGTTCTGGAAAAGGGCAATCCTTATTTTGCCAAAAATATTGATATCGCAGGTCATGACTATTATGGTTACTATGTTCCAATTGAACAGGACGGAACCATTGTTGGTATGTTGTTTACTGGAAAACCAAGTACGGATTTAACCGAATCTACGAATGGTTTTTTAAGCTACATTGCCATTGTATCTGTGGTTCTGATTATTATTATCTGCATTGTTGCATTTGCAACTGGCGGAACCATTGGAAGACGTGTGAAATCCTTACGTGACGATACCGTAAAACTGGCCGAAGGACATCTGGATTTTACCATTGCCAATAAAAACAATCTGACCGAATTATATGAACTGGCCGAGGCAGCGGAACGATTACGTTCCCAGTTAGTAGATGTAGTACAAATGATTTTGAGTTGTGCAAATACAGTAGATTCTTCTGTATCTTCCGTAGACTCTTCTCTCGATAGCTGCGGTGTGGCAGTGAAAGATTTAAGTACCACCATGGAAGAACTTGCTTACGGTGCACAGAGCATGGCAGGCTCCGTAGAAAAAGTTGCTGCGGATATGGACGAAATTTCTAATAATATCGCAGATATTTCAGATAGTGCCCAGACAACCAAAGATGTAACAGAAACCGTTACCAAAGTCAGCAATACTGCAAAACAGAACTTACAGGAGCTGCTGGCTGCAAATACCTATACGACCCAGAGTGCAAATGATGTAATTGAAAGTATCTCCAGTGTAAGTGAAGCGGTTCAGCAGATTACTGCTGCGGCAAAAATCATTATGGATATTTCCGACCAGACAAACCTGCTGTCCTTAAATGCCAGCATTGAAGCTGCACGAGCAGGTGATGCAGGAAGAGGATTCGCAGTGGTTGCCAGTGAAATCCAGACACTTGCCGAACAGTCGAACTCTTCTGCAAAGCAGATTGAAACCATTATTGCAGAAATCACTTCCAAGACTGCACAATGTACTAAGATTGCCGGTGAAATTCATGATGCTGTAGATAAAGAAGCAACCGCACTGAATGATGTGAGCAGCAGTTTTGATGATGTATCTAATAATATTACAGATGCTGCTTATGCGGTAAATAAGATTACGGATAATGTGGAAACAGTTAATCGAAACAAAGTGAGCATTCTGGATGCTGTCAGCGACTTATCTGGTATTTCGGAAGAGAATGCGGCTTCTGCACAGGAAACCAATGCTTCAACCGAAGAAGTCAGAGCTAACATTGAGGAAGTGGCACAGCAGGCCGCTGAACTGCGGGCTGTTATCGAACAATTGAATAGCAGTGTTGCATTCTTTAAATTATAACCAATACATACGATATGATTTTATCCATGTGGAACATCTGATTCGCCATAAGAAAAGAAAAGCTGGTATCCTTGCGATATCAGCTTTTTTGTCAGAAACAAATTATAAGGGAATTTGTTATAAGTTTTTACAAGTTTTATGATAATTTTTTGTATTTTCTCTTGACTTTTGGTATAAAAGTATTTATAATAATCTTTGTTGTGAAAACAATATATTGTAAATGTGCGCTTAGCTCAGCTGGATAGAGCGTTTGGCTACGGACCAAAAGGTCGGGGGTTCGAATCCTCTAGCGCACGTTAGAAAAAGAATCTTGATTCATTCAAGATTCTTTTTTTATGCTACAAGCCATTTTTCCTGTGCTGAAGACAACCAATAAAATCCTCTCTGCATCAGAAACGATTCAAATGAATACTTATTTTATATCCAGTTCTGGTGGTACATCTATTTCATCCGAAACATATCTGCCATTCTTCTTGCGCTGACGAACACATTCTGATAAAAGATATTCTATCTGTCCGTTCACAGAGCGGAAGTCATCTTCCGCCCATGCTGCTATTGCTTCATATAATTTATTGGAAAGTCTTAAAGGAATCTGTTTCTTTCCTGTATCACCCATTCTATCACCTTTTTCTATCTCACTGCTCATACCTTTGCTGCACTTTTTCTCATGTAGCAAAGGCAACTTACTTCCAATTATTTTGACTTCTATATCTTAATATAAACTACCAGAATTGACAATCGGCTGTGCATCATGGTTGCCGCAAAGCACTACTAATAAATTAGAAACCATTGCTGCCTTTCTCTCTTCATCCAGTTCTACTATCTGTTTCTCACCCAAACGCTCCAAAGCCATTTCTACCATGCCAACAGCACCGTCTACAATCATTTTTCTTGCATCGATAATTGCAGATGCCTGCTGTCTTTGAAGCATAATAGCTGCTATTTCCGTTGCGTAGGCAAGATAAGTAATACGAGCTTCGACAATCTCAATGCCTGCCTCATTTACACGCTCTTGAATTTCCTTCTTAATTCTCTCCGCCACAATTTCACTGGAACCTCGAAGACTTCCTTCGTCTGCCATACCATCCCCGGTCGTATCTACATTCGGTGCAACATCATATGGATAAATACGTACAATATTTCTTAATGCACTATCACACTGTAAGGATAAAAATTCCTTATAATTATCTACGTTAAATACTGCTTTGGCAGTATCTACCACACGCCATGTAACAGCGATACCAATTTCCACCGGATTGCCCAAACAATCATTGATTTTCTGGCGACTGTTATTCAATGTCATAATCTTTAAGGAAATTTTTCTGCTCTCTGTTGTAACGCTAGTCGCCGCTGGCTTTGTTACTGCCGCCAAAACCGGATTTGCAACATTATTAACATCTCCACTCTGACTCAATTTTGTCTGTGCTGCAGGATTTACACTGACACAAAACGGATTTACAAAGTAGAAGCCCTCTCCCTTTAATGTCCCCACATATTTTCCAAATAAAGTAAGTACCAACGCCTCCTGTGGTTTCAACACCTTCAAACCTAATAAAGGAATCCAAGCCAGACAAATACCTATACAGCAAATAATCAGCAGCACTGGACTTTCACCTGCCTCTATCTGAAAGCCTCCTGCTACAATACCTGCAATCAGAACAATATTTGCCACAATGACTCCAATCAATACAACCATACCATTCTTGTTGCCTTTCAAAATTTTCTCTTCCATAGCAATTCTCCATTCCGATGTACGATTCTTTTTTCTATATATCTTATATGTACATCTATTTGATATCATAATCATATCACTTTGATTATTTTTGTCAATCAATATTTTCTCAATGCTATAATATTATCGTAATATTACCTTAGCATAAGTGCAATATCGTAATGCAGCTCATTCTGTTCCTTCCTATTACACAAAAAAACTTTCCCCAAGAGGAAAGTTTTTGAAATCTATATGATAAAATTGCTCTATAATAAATTGACAGAGAAAATAGCAACACCGATAATCACCAGAATCACACCAACGATACGATTTAAAGTAAGCGGATTCGCTTTATTCGCTATTCTGGCTGCTATTCTTGCCCAGAGAAGCGTTGAGAAAACACAAACCGCCATGCAGAACAAATCCGGCTTTCCACCGATTGCAAAATGGCTGACTGCTCCGGTAAATGCTGTAAATGTCATGACAAATACACTGGTTCCAACTGCTGTTTTCAATTCATAACCAAGCACTGTTGTAAGTACTAATAACATCATCATACCGCCGCCTGCACCGACAAAACCACAAATAAAACCAATCATCATACCACTCAGAATGGAACGGATAATTCTCGTTTTCGCATCCAGCTCTTCCATGCTTTCTTTCGTTGTCATTACTGGCTTTAAAATAAATTTAATCCCTAATATCATTGTCATAAAGACGGAAAAATTCCCCATTGTACTACTGGGTACCAGACTGGATACAAAACTTCCAATGGTTGTAAAAATCAACACCGTTACCATCATAACCAGACCATTTCTGATATCCAGATTCTTATTTTTCCCATATGTATAAGCACTTACACCGCTTGCAAGAACATCACTTGCCAGTGCAATACCGACTGCCTCATAAGCTGGCATCCCAAGAAAAGTAATCAAAAGCGGGCTGATAGCCGCTGCTGCACTCATCCCAGCAAAGCCAGTGCCTAATCCTGCTCCAATTCCTGCCACAAAACATACCAAAAAACGAACCAATAATGTCATTTGTTTGTCACTCCTTTTCTGCTTTTTATTACATCTGAATCAAATCATATACCTTATCCAAGGCATTACCAGAATCTGTTTCATAATCCGGCATAAGCGGCTCGCCACTCCTGCTCTGGTCTAAACGATACCATCTTTTATAAGAAATGCTTACTGCTAATTTGGAATGAGGCATCTGAAAATGCAAACAATCTCCGTAACTATCCGGCATATTTCCGGATGCCTGTCCTACAATATCACCTAAATCATTATCTCCTATCAGCATCGCAAAATCCATTGCTGAACTATAAGTCCAGATATCTGTCAGAACATAAAGATTACCTTCGAATCCAGGTTCTTTCTTCCGATTCTTGTATTCGATGTCTTTCTTCTGCCATAAATGCTGCCCAAAACGAATTGCGAAATCCCAACTTCTATACCTATCAACATTCAGATATCGGATAAATTCATTTGCCACTCTTGAATTGCCGCCACCGTTTCCACGCAGGTCAATCACGATATTCTGAATATTTTTTTCTTCCACCTGCTTAAAAAAAGAGGCTAACGTTTCCTTATATTCTTTGTTATAAATACATTCCGTTATGGTAAAAATACCCAGACTGTTTTCCTCATCTATCTGATAAAAAAACCATCCAGTTTCTTCTTTCGAGCCGCTTTCGCTTTTTGCATAACCGTTCACTTCTTCCAGGGGAACAAAATCATATCTCTGTTCAACAAGCTCTCCCTGATTATCAAAGAGCATCACCACACCATCCGATGTATCTATGCCACAAAACTGCAATCCATATTCACTGACAATAATATTATTCAAAAATTGCTCTCTGGCGTATTCCTCTCGTTCATAAGAAGCCATCTCTTGATATGTTTCCCACATATTCTGTATCGATACGCCATCAATCGAAATAGGATCCCCATAAGTCCAAAACTGCGTAAAATCATCTACATAACGCATTTGTGTATCACTGTACCATGTTACATAGGTATGACCGTCATGCAATTTCGCTGCAATTCTTGCTGCCGCATTATTTAACTCTTTTACTGTAATCTCAGTATTGATTGCTGCAATTTCTTTCTCGTACTGCATTTCTACCGTTTCTGTCAGTTTCTCAGAACCATCCAGCCACGCTGGATGTCGTTCTTCCAAATGCTCCATCAAAAACAGTAAGTCTTCTTTTGCCTCTTCTGCACTTAACCTATTATCCGCACTAAGTGAATTCTGAAACTCCTTTACGGTTCCACGATATGGGTCCAAGCATACTGTGTAATATGCAACAACTCCCATCAGAATAATAAACAATACTGTTATAA
>CAYVUF010000120.1:0-6794 GCA_964454605.1 uncultured Bacteroides sp. | reverse complement strand
ATAATATTTTGCTGCTGTTTTCGCTGACTTAGCCATTTTAATTTTCTCCTTTCAGTTCCTTTAATTAAAATGTTAATACTTCTGGTTTCTGAGCTGCATGTTCATGCTCAGGTCCTGCATATACATGAAGTTTTTTGTACATTTGTCTTCCTAAAGGTCCTTTTGGAAGCATGCCTTTTACAGCAAACTCAATAACTCTTTCAGGATGTTTCTGTAACATCTCTTTTAATGTAGTTTCTTTCATACCACCAACATAGTCTGAATGATGGTAGTAAATCTTCTGGTCTAATTTTTTACCTGTAACTTTGATTTTCTCTGCATTCACAACGATTACATAATCACCTGTATCAATGTGTGGTGTGAAAATCGGTTTGTTTTTACCTCTTAAAACTTTAGCAACTTCAGATGCTAAACGTCCAAGTGTCATATCAGTAGCATCAACTACATACCATTTTCTTTCGATTGTAGCTGGACTAGCCATAAAAGTCTTCATCGTATTTCCTCCGTCAAAATCAATCTTATTTTCGATTGTCATATTTTTGCTACATTCAGCTTATTGTGCAGATGTCCGGCCACACGCCAAGCGACTTAGCAAATCTTAGTACTATATTTAAAATGTCTTCGCCGGGGCTTTGGCTAAACATTTTTAAACATTGTCACAGTTAAATATTATATTATACGCATCCATATGTGTCAACTGGTTTTTACAAAAATAATAATATAACAGTCAACATAACATTCAATAATAATTCACAATACCCCAATAACATAACTGATTCTTTTTATCACGATAATCTTATCGTATCATTAGACCATCATAATTAAATTTTACAGAATCCACCACCATGTCCAGTTTCTTATCATAAATAAGAATAGAAACATCACTATAATTATTATTTTGTTTTATTGAATTAACTACAACATCCATCCGCTCCCCATATTTCTTAACAACTGCAATATCCATTGACTCAGTTTCCATATACCATAGATATTCTGGTTCTTTCGGAGTTTGATATAATACTTTACCTTCTTCTATTACCAAAGTCGTTTCTTCTCCTAAACCCTGCAAGTCTACATCTATCATCTCCTCCAACGATGCAATATAAGAATTGCTACCATAGTTGTTATCCAGAGAAAGAAATATAATATAATTTTTATTGTACTTTATCGTATCAATGTAATTATCTATATCCTGAATCTTAACCAATTCTTGATTTTTTTGATATTCACTCCATATATCACTGTATTCCTTCCATGAATTGTATCTTGCATCCCCACGTCTATCCTCGATTGAACAATTCATTTTTAGCCATTCTCCCAGATAGTCTGTAAATTTACACGCTCCATTATAATTCAAATGAGAAGCTTCAGCAAAATCTGTCAATGCATCAAATTTCATCTCTTCATAACAACAATTTCCATCAAGAAAAAGTATATCATTCTCCATTGCAAAATTCTTTATCCACAAATATATTGCTTCATCTTCCTGCTCCACTCCTGCATAAGGAACTACAATAAATACTAGTTGAATTCCTTTTTCTTTTGTCAATTGAACCATTTTTTCTAAATATTTTACATTCTTCTGTGTCGGTTCTCGCATTTCTATCTGTTCTTTTACCTGCGGTAAACTATCATATTTTGTTACTCCATAGGATGGTTTAAATCCTTTATACCATTCTCCTCCAATCTGATTTGTTGTTCTTATATAGTTTCCCTTCCCTAACGTTCGATAACTGCCATGAGTTAATGGATAAGACAGCAAATACGTTAAAAAATCATCTGGTGATACACTGGCCCAAATATTTCTTACTTTATTTATAGAAAATTTCATATTACTTGCATTTTTGATTACATTCGTAGAAGTAGAATACTCTTCCTCGATAAGTGCTCCATATAAGTCTACCACCATAACCTTTGGTGTCTGATATTTTAAACTTTCTTCCATGTTATAATAGGAATTCCAAAGCGTTTGCATTGTTCCTGCCAAATCAAATCCTGCAATTCCGTACTCATCCCACAATCCTACTGTATTTACACCTGCATAAATATGACTACTTCCATAAAACATAACATCTACTGTATTCTCATCCATATGATACAAACCATATAATGCTTGGTTTCCATCATAATTAGCAGCCATTATACTACCCATTCTTCCAAACAATAAAACTGCTAATATTACTATCAATATATATCTTATATACCTTTGCATCCTTTTTAATATTCCTTTTCCTATATGTGCAATATCATCAAACTAAAAATTATAATAAATAAAATTATTAGGATTAAATTCTGGTCCATAAATACCTAAAAGATACCATATAACTATTGCAACCAGAATCACTATGACCTGACATAACCAATCTTGCTCTAAAAACATCCGATGTAAATCTCTTCGTTTATTCGTTCGTGATGTCCATCCAACACACACGACTCCAACAATAAGAATTAGAAAATCCCATGGCTCTAATCCTAGTTGATACAAATTACCGTCGAATAAAATCCATGGATTCCATTCCATTACCATCCTTCTCAACATGACAATTGCTTCTGAAATTCCATTTGCCCTAAAAAACAACCAGGCTATTTCAGCTAATCCGAACGTAATGATACGTTTTCGTATCATTGCACCATAACTATTTTGATTTAAACCTATTGCATTACATACATTTTGTCTAAATTTATACGTCACCTCACCAATGATCTGATAAAATCCATTTAAAAATCCCCATACCAGAAATGTAATTCCTGCACCATGCCACATTCCGCAAATGAGAAAAACTATCAATATATTAATATATTTTCGTATCGCTCCTTTTCTATTTCCGCCTAAAGGAATATAGATATAATCTCGAAACCATGATGTCAATGATACATGCCACTTTCTCCAAAACTCTGCTGTTGAAACAGCACCAAACGGAGCATAAAAATTTTCCTGCATATCAATGCCAAACAATTTTGACACTCCTATAACAATATCCATACAACCACTAAAATCCATATAAAGCTGCAACGTAAACAATACAACCGCTATTACAATATATAATCCACGATACATATAGTAATGATTAAATACTTCATCAACAAAAATTGCAGCTCTGTCTGCAATGACCATCTTTTTTATGTATCCCCATATTATACGTAATATACCTGCATATAAAAGTTGAAAATTACAAGAATGTCCTTCAAATAATTGTGATTTCATTTTTTCATAACGATTAATAGGACCCGATACAATATAAGGAAAATAACAGGAATATAAAAGATAATGTCCAAAATACCTTTCTGCTTCGACTCTCCCTTTATAAACATCTATAACATATGAAATATTCTGAAATGTAAAAAATGAAATGCCCAATGGTAACACAAAGTGATATGCAAAACTCGTATGAACAATCTTATTAAATAAGGCAATTCCCATTGCGCCCCATTTCAGTGCAAAAAGCACTCCTCCATTAAGCAGAACCAAAAGAATCATAATACCCTTGATTATCTTATTTTGACCTTCTTGTTTGTTCTTGCATTCTTCAATCTTTTGTGTTCCATACCATGTAACAATACTAAATATCAACAAATATCCAAAAAAAATCAGACTTGAACATATATAAAAAATAATGCTTGCACTCAAAAGTACCTTCCATTGATATCGTTTTGGTAACACATAATATAAAACACATACTATACTTACAAATAAAACAAACGAATAAGATACATATGTCACGTTTTTACCTCCGATAGTTTTTACAAAAATTCGTATTTTATCAGTGTCAATCCACATGCCGGTGCAGTGGGGCCTGCTGCCTCCCTGGCCTTGGCATCCAGAATCTTCTGTATATCCTGTGGCTGCCTGTGTCCCCTGCCTACTTCCATCAAAGTTCCTGCCATGATTCTTACCATATTATAGAGAAATCCCCGCCCGCTGACACGAATCACAATGTCATCTTCTTGTTTCTCAATCTGTACTGCATCAACCTGTCGTATGGTAGTTTCTACCTGAGTATCCGCACTGCAGAAACTTTTGAAATCATGAGTACCCACAAAATACTCTGCTGCCTGTTTCATTTTTTCTATATCATAGGAAGTATATGAAAAATGGGAATACAGTCTTTTCAAAGGCATGGGAAAAGGGGCATTGTAAATACGATATTCGTATGTCTTCCGGCTTTCACAGTGTCTTGGATGAAAATCCAGTTCTGTTTCCTCAGCATTCTGAATTTTAATATCCTGTGGTAGTCGGGCATTTAAGGCGTAAGGAAATTTTTCAGCAGGAATTCTGCTTTCGGTGTCAAAAACAGCCACATTCCCCAAAGCATGCACTCCGGAATCTGTGCGGCTTGCACCGATAACCTGAATCTCTTCCTGTAATAACTCTGAAAGGCATCTGTTCAGAACCCCTTCGATTGTTTCACCATTTTTCTGAATCTGCCAGCCATGATAGTTTGTTCCATCATAAGCAACGGTCAGCATTATTCTTCTCATCTTTTTTAATCCTATCTATCATCTCTGAGATAACATTTCTGCTGTGCTTCCAAAATTAAAAAACCCTATTTGCCGCTATACACAATACAAAATAGTATAGCAGAACGCTGTATGCTGCTGCATCCCTTCTTTTATACTTTAAGGGTTTCATTTTGGTTCTATGCTCCCCGCCACGATAACACCTTGCTTCCATTGCCATTGCCAAATCATTGGCACGACGAAATGCCGAAATAAAAAGGGGTACTAAAAGGGGTACTAAACTTTTTGCCTTCTTAATCAGATTCCCGCTTTCAAAATCAGCACCTCTTGCGATCTGTGCTTTCATGATTTTATCTGTTTCTTCTATCAAAATAGGAATAAAGCGAAGGGCAATCGACATCATCATTGCAATTTCATGTACCGGAACTTTTACTTTTTTCAAAGGATTCAACAGTTTTTCCATTCCATCCGTCAAACTGTTTGGCGTTGTTGTCAAGGTCATTACAGATGAACCAACAATCAGAAACATCAAACGAATTGCCATAAAAACTGCTGTTTTCAGTCCTTCTTTGGTAATCGTCAGTTTCCATATACTGATGAGTGCTTCGCCCGGTGTCAGAAACAAGTTAAATACAACTGTAATCATCAGCAGAAATACAATTGCTTTCATTCCTTTTATCATGAAACGGAATGGTACTTTTGATAGTTTGATTGCTAACACCAGAAAAAGTGCTGCTATGATATAGCCTATAAAATTCTGTACAACAAACAGCGAAATAATAAAAGTGATAGTCGCTACCAGCTTTACTCGTGGGTCCAATTTATGAATGATGGAATCCGCCTGATAATATTGGCCCAATGTAATATCACGTAACATTTTTTTCCTCCATAAAATATCTGTCTTTTCAAAGTTCCTTATCTGGAACGCATAACGCGGAGAATCTCATCCCTCGCCTCTGGAATCGTAGTAACCTCCGGATTAACCGGTAAGCCCTTTTCCTTTAACGCCTGCATAATATACGTAACCTGTGGTGCTGCCAGTCCCACCTGTTCCAATTCCTTATAATGTTTGAACACTTCTTTTGGCACATCATCATAGAGTACCGCACCTTTATTCATCACAATAATACGCTCTACATATTTGGCAACATCTTCCATACTATGTGATACTAAAATAACCGTAATACCAGTTTCATCATGCAATTTTGCAATCTGGTCTAAAATTTCATCCCGTCCCTTCGGGTCCAGTCCTGCAGTTGGCTCATCCAAAACCAGAATATCCGGTTTCATTGCCAAAACACCTGCAATTGCAACACGTCTTTTCTGTCCGCCTGATAAATCAAAAGGTGACTGATAGAAAAATTCATCTTCCAGCCCCACCTGCTTCAAAGCTTCATAAGCACGCAGTTCTACTTCCTTCTGTGGCAGTCCCAGATTTTTGGGACCAAAACAGACGTCCGTAAATACATCGATTTCAAACAACTGGTGTTCCGGGTACTGAAAAACCAGTCCTACTTTACTGCGCAGCTTTTTCTTGTCATAATCTTCGTCATGAATATCCTCTCCATTAAAAAAAATGGAACCACTGCTTGGCTTCATAAGGCCATTTAAATGCTGGACTAAAGTGGATTTCCCAGAACCGGTATGTCCAATCAGTCCGATAAACTGTCCTTCTGGTATCACCAGATTGATATCCTTCAGTGCCCGGACCGCCAGTTCCGTATCGTCACCATATACATAATTAACGTGGTCTAAAATCAAAGACATAATTTTCCGTCCTTTTTTCTAATTCATAATTTGTTACATTGCCAATTTCGAAACGATTCCTGCAAGCTTCTCTGCCTCTGACTGTTTTACCCAGGTAACAATGCTTTTATCAGTTCTTCTGTCGTCAAAATACCATCCGGTATCTGCAAACCACTTTTCTGCAGTTCATGAGCAAGCAGGGTTACTTGAGGTACATCCAGTCGTAATTCTTTCAGGCGCTCCACCTGGGAAAAAATTTCTCTTGGTGTTCCTTCCATTGCCACTTTCCCTTTATCCATCACAAAAACTTTATCCGCATGAATAATTTCTTCCATGTAATGTGTAATCAAAACTACTGTAATCCCTTCCGCTGCGTTTAATGCTCTGACCGCGCGAATGACTTCTTTCCGTCCATTTGGGTCTAACATGGCTGTTGGTTCATCCAGAATGATACACTTTGGATGCATCGCAATCACACCGGCTATGGATACTCTCTGTTTCTGTCCGCCGGAAAGTTTATTGGGTGAATGTTTGCGAAACTCATACATCCCCACTGCTTTCAGACTTTCTTCCACTCGCTCCCAGATTTC
>CAYVUF010000119.1:0-6812 GCA_964454605.1 uncultured Bacteroides sp. | reverse complement strand
CAGGCGGGGTGTCCATAGAATGCCGGATGCCCAGATGGGAAAAGGTGTTTTCGGTCAGACCGTTCTCCGTTGCCTGGTAAACTTTGGCAAGCCGATGCTGTTTCTCAGCCGGAACATAGAAACCAGTATCCTTCATACCAAGCGGCTGAAAGATTCTTTCAGAAAGAAATTCGCCAAAAGACATACCGGTTACCACTTCAACCACAGCACCCAGTACATCCGCGGAAGCACCATACTGCCATCTTTCCCCGGGGGTAAAAGCCAGAGGCAGTTTTCCCAGACGATTGGCAAATTCCTGTGTCGTGATTGGTTTTTCTCCCTCCAGTCTGGATATCATTTCTTCAAAAAGTGCCTGTGTCCTGACTTCGGCTGGATTGCCTTCACCCAGATAAACAAGACCGGAAGTCATGTTCAGTAAATTCTGAATCGTAACCGGGCGTGTCACTGGAACAGTCATCCCATCGACTATTTTGTAGGGCTGGGAGAAGCCGGGCAGAAATTTGGAAACCGAGTCAAGCAAATCCAGTTTTCCTTCTTCCAGTAAAATCATAACAGCCACAGAGGTAATCGGTTTGCTCATGGAATACAGACGGAAAATCGTATCTCTGGTGATGGGAAGCTGTCCGGATATATCCCGCATACCCGCTTCGTAATAACACTGCTCTATCCCATTTTGTATTACCATGCAGTTTACGCCGGAGATAAAGCCGGTGTCAGTCATTTCCTGCAAAAGATTCTGCAGTTGTGCTAGTTTTTTCTGATTCATTATGTAATACCCCCATATTGTTTGTGAAAAAATTTGAAAAAGCATTGATTTGCAGTAACCGTTCCGCTGTGCCATTAGCTACAATATTCCTGGGGAATTTTCCCGGCAGGGCAGAATGGTTATATTTTCATTATACATTGACAAAATATAGCGGATTGTATAAAATTAAGTACAATCCTATGAATACTGTATACAAAAGAGAATCACACAGCTATTTGCTTATGAGCAAAGCAAATAGTTCTGATGGCAGACAAGCAGCGCAGAAATGGAGATTAGTATGGAAGAGCTTACAAGAAAGGCATATGCAAAAATCAATTTAGGACTGGATGTACTTCGTCGAAGAGAAGATGGTTATCATGAAGTGAAGATGATTATGCAGACAGTGGATATATACGATACCTTGACTTTTGTCAAAAGAAAGGAGCAGGGTATCTGTTTGAAGGTAAATAAGAAGGAACTTTCAGAGGATAAGGACAATCTGATTTATCGTGCAGCAGAGCTTTTGATGAAGAAAGCCAGGGTGCAGGAGGGGGTAGAGATTCGCTTAGAGAAAAGAATCCCCATTGCCGCAGGAATGGCAGGAGGAAGTACGGATGCGGCTGCCGCATTTCATGGCATCAATGAATTGTTTGATTTAGGTTATTCTTTGGAAGAATTACAGGCTTTAGGAGTTACACTGGGAGCAGATATTCCCTATTGTCTGGCAGGAGGAACCGCTATTTCTGAAGGAATCGGGGAAATTCTGACAGCAATTCCAACACCTCCGCAATGTACCTTAGTGGTGGCGAAACCGGACATCAATGTTTCAACGAAGTTTGTATATGAAAATTTACATGCCAATACCTTAACCTGCCATCCGGATATCGATGGTATGGTGGAAGCAATCAAAGCTGGCAGTATGCAGGGAATTACCGCAAGACTGGGAAATGTACTAGAAACGGTTACCGTCAAAGAGTATCCAGTTATTGCGGAGATAAAAGCACTGATGAAAGAGCAGGGAGCAGAGGGTGCACTGATGAGTGGAAGCGGTCCTACTGTTTTCGGTATTTTCGAAACGGAAGAACAGGCACAGAAAGCAGCCGCACAGATACAGGAGCAGCAGTTGGCAGGACAGGTTTTTGTAACTCGGTTTGCATAAGGAGGAAATGAGTATATGGAGAAGCAGTTGCAAGTGAAAATGGATGAATTTCTGCCACTGAGAGATGTTGTTTTTAATACTCTTCGCAAAGCGATTCTGACCGGAGAATTGAAACCGGGAGAACGTCTGATGGAAATCCACCTTGCGAATCAGTTGGGAGTCAGCCGGACACCGATTCGGGAGGCAATCCGTAAATTGGAATTGGAAGGCCTTGTTGTCATGATTCCCAGACGTGGTGCAGAAGTCGCTCAGATTACAGAGAAAAGTTTAAAGGATGTTCTGGAAGTTAGAAGAGCACTGGATGCGCTCTGTGCAGAACTTGCCTGCGACCGAATTACAGAAGAAGAAAAGAAGAATCTGGAACAGGCCTGTGATGATTTTGAGCAGGCAACCATTTCCGGGGATGTTACCACAATTGCATCCGCGGATGTGGCGTTGCATGATATTATTGTAGAAGCAACAGGCAACAAAAGACTGGTGCAGCTGGTTAATAATCTTTCAGAACAAATGTATCGTTATCGTTTTGAATATATTAAAGAGGAACAGCAGCATACTATACTGGTAGAAGAACATAGAATGATTTATGACAGCATTGTCCGCAAAGATAAGGTGAAAGCAGCCGAGGCAGCCAGACTCCATATTGATAATCAGGAGAAATCCATTATCCGGCAGATTCGGATGGAAAACGAAGCAAAGAAATAGATAAGATGGTATAAAAGAAACCACAAAGGGAACACTCTTTAGCAGTCAAAGCAGAAATGGCTTTGCTGGTAAAGGAGAAAGAAATGAATCAGAAGAAATTTTCAAATATGCAGAAATTGCAGGTTCTTATGGCAGGTGTGTTTGCTTTTATATGGTGGTTTTTCTTTTATCCGGAGTTATGTTTTCCGGAGGACACATGCACCGTTATTTATCAGGGAGAAACCTATGACATGGAAACGTGGCAGGAACTTCATCCGGATATTTCCCAACAGCTATTGCATACAGAGGGAGAAAATATTATAGTAAAGAGCAGACTGTTAGAATACTGGCAGCAGTCAAAAAATTAGAAAATAGTGTAAAAAAACATATGCAGAAATGAGGAAAGCATGATGCAAAAAGAATTACTCTGCGATGCACCAATCGGTGTTTTTGATTCCGGTGTTGGCGGACTTACGGTGGTAAGAGAAATCATGCGCCAGTTGCCCAATGAACGAATCGTGTATTTTGGTGATACAGCGAGAGTTCCCTATGGCAGTAAATCACGTGAAACCGTCACCAGATTTTCCCGCCAGATTGTGCGTTTTTTGCAGTCACAGAATGTTAAGGCAATTGTAGTTGCCTGTAATACAGCAAGCGCGTTTGCACTGGATGAATTGGAGAAAGAAGTAGATATTCCCATTATTGGTGTGGTGAAACCGGGTGCCAGAGCCGCTTTGGAAGCAACTCACAATGGAAGAATTGGTGTAATTGCCACAGAGGCGACGATTGGCAGCGGCATTTATAAAAGATACATAGAAGAAAATGACACTAGTGTCAATGTTATTGGAAAAGCCTGTCCGCTTTTTGTCCCACTGGCAGAAGAAGGATTGTGGGAAGACCCGGTAACGGATGAAATTGCCAGAAGATATCTGGCAGAGTTAATTGATATCGATATTGATACACTGATTCTTGGTTGTACCCATTATCCGCTGCTTCGCTCTACGGTTGCCAAAATCATGGGAGATAGGGTTTCGTTGGTGAATCCGGCCTATGAAACAGCAAGAGAGTTAAAGGAATTATTGGAACAAGAAGGACTGGAAAGCAAAAAACGTCCGGCACTGGGAACGGAATTATACCAGTTTTTTGTAAGTGATGGGGCAGATAAATTTCAGAAGTTTGCCAATTCCATTATTCCTTACGGAATCCTTTCAGCAAAAGTTATTCACATTGATGAATATTAGTCTGGAACCGGTGTGGAAAATATCACAGGAGAATTTGCATTGGAGCAGGATAAGCTGCTTAGAAATGGGGATTAGTATGACAAAAGATGTATTAGTTTCTCTGCGCGGACTGCAGTTTGAACAGATGGAGGAATCGCCAGAGGCAATTGAAACGATTACCGTTGGTAGTTATTACGCAAAGAATGGAAAGCACTATGTAATCTATGATGAAGTAACAGAAGGTTTTGAAGAGCCTACCAGAAATAAGATTAAATTCAGTGAACATATGCTGGAACTAACCCGGAGTGGCTTGGTAAATGTACATATGGTATTCGAAGAAAATCGAAAAAATATGACGAGTTATCATACTCCGTATGGAAATATTATCGTTGGAATTGATACCAGACAGATTCAGATTCAGGAACAGGAAGACCGGATTGATGTTCTTGCAAAATACGCACTGGATATTAACTATGAATTTCTGGCAGAATGCGAAATTGCCATTGAAATACGTTCCAAAGAAAAAAGAGAAGCTTTTCTTTTATAGAAGGCTTCTCTTCTTGTATGTGTATTTTTCTTTCGCAATCTTTTTTCAAAGATTATTTCAAAGGAGTTGCGCCGGCTTTCTCCTGTGCTTTTTCCAGAGCACGTTTGAAGAATCCTTTCTTTTTCGGTTCCACAGGTGTGGATTTGCCATGCAGACCTTTTACATCGGTGATATAAATACCGCTGACAACTGCTTTGACTTCTTTTTTCACAGGAATGGATTCGAAAATTCTTTCGTCGGAGATTAAAGTCATAATCTGCGGACCAACCTTGGCTTTCACAACCGGTAATTTAGAACCTCTGAGCATCTTAGGTGTCTGTTCAATTACAGCCTGCGGCAAGCCGGACTCTTTCAGCTTCATTCGCTTTTTATCAATAATCAGCATGGAAACAGTCTGTTTCATGGCATCCATCTGTGCCTGCTGTGCATCCTGCTTTTTCTGCATTTTCTTTCCTAAAAAATATAAAACTACTACGGCAATAATAAGAACTGCCAAAATGCACAATAATACAATACTAAGTGTGCTCATATAAATACCTCCGAATTTTTCATGATTTGCATCACATATTTTAACATTGATTTGCACATTAAGCAAGGGAAAGGGAAAGATTTTGGAAAGAAACTCTTTCAAGAGGCAGCAATTTGTGATATATTCTAATATAATGTGAAAAATAAGTTCAGTAGTTAAGAAATGAGGAATATTATGAAGAAAAAAATAGTATTGCTGATGATGGCAACCATGGCGGCAGGCGTGTTAGGCGGCTGTGGCAGTAAGGATGCTGCTTATGTCAGCGAAATTGATGCAGCAGATTATGTGACATTGGGAGAATATAAAGGAATTGAAGCATCCGTTGATGAAGTTTCAGTGGATGAGGATTATGTGGAAACTTATATTCAGTACATGCTCTCTATGAATGCGGAAACCACAGAGGTAACAGACCGGGCTGTGGAAGAGGGGGATATCGTCAATATTGATTATGCTGGATATCAGGATGGCGTAGCTTTTGATGGTGGTACAGCAGAGGGACAATCCTTAACCATTGGTTCCGGTCAGTTTATTCCGGGATTTGAAGAAGGTCTGATTGGTGCCAATATTGGAGATGAAGTAACCCTGGAATTGACGTTCCCGGAGGAGTATAAAAATAACGAGGCACTTGCTGGAGCAGAAGTTACTTTTGAGGTAAAAATCAATGGTATTTCGGTTGCCGAAACACCGGAGCTGAATGATGAATATGTACAGGGACTTGGTTTAGACGGTGTAAGTACAGTACAGGAATATCGTGATTATGTATATGAGCAGTTCTATGCACAGGCAGTAAGTGAATACAACAGCACTCTGCAGAATCAGATTCTGAACGCCGCTTTAGCAGGTTGTGTGTTTAAAGAAATTCCAGAGAAAATGACAGAACGCTATTATCATGTGGTAGAAGAGAGCATGACTTCTATGGCAACCGCTTATTATGGTATGGAATTAGCTGATTTTATGCAGAGCTATTATGGCATGGATGAAGCCGCTTATACGGAATCCTTCAAGGAACAGGCTTCTTTAATGGCACAGCGTTATATTATGCTGCAGGCAATTGCTGATGCAGAAGGGCTGAACATGACGGAAGAAGAAATGGCACAGGCAATGGAAGAGCAGGCACTTGCTTATGGCTATGAGAGTGTAGAACAGTTCAAAGAAGAAAATGATGCTGGAACTTATGAAGAATATCTGATGGGAGATGAAGTTATCGAATTTCTGATTGACAATGCGGTTATCACAAATACCTCAGATACGGATACCACAGATGCGGCAGCAGAAGATACCGCAGCATCCGAAAGCACCGAAGATGGCGCAACAGAAGATGCAGCCACAGAAGAATAGAAGATACAAAAGTGAACATTGCAGAAAGGTGAGGACTTTTTTATGGAATTAACAGATATTAAGGAATTATATCGCAACAGTGAGAATTACATTGACAAAGAAGTGACCGTTGGCGGATGGGTAAGAAGTATTCGTGATTCCAAGACCTTTGGTTTTATTGTAGTAAATGATGGTACTTTTTTTGAACCGCTGCAGATTGTTTATAGTGACAGTCTGGATAATTTTGAACAGATTTCCAAGCTGAATGTGGGCTCTGCTATTATTGCAAAAGGAAAAATCGTTGCAACACCGCAGGCAAAACAGAAATTTGAGATGCAGGCAGCAGAGATTATTGTGGAAGGAGCTTCCACAGCAGATTATCCGTTACAGAAGAAAAGACACTCCTTTGAATATCTGAGAACGATTTCTCATTTAAGACCAAGAACCAATACATTTCAGGCAACTTTTCGTGTTCGTTCCCTGATTGCACATGCCATTCACTGCTTTTTCCAGGAAAGAGGCTTTGTCTATGTGCATACACCATTGATTACAAGCAGTGACTGTGAAGGTGCTGGAGAAATGTTCCAGGTTACAACCATGGATTTGAATAACAT
>CAYVUF010000118.1:0-6964 GCA_964454605.1 uncultured Bacteroides sp. | reverse complement strand
TGTTGATAATATCAGGGAAATTGTAGATGAAGTATCTTACTCTCCGGCAGAAGGAAAGTATAAGGTTTATATTATAGATGAAGTTCATATGTTGTCCATAGGAGCATTTAATGCTCTTTTGAAAACATTGGAAGAACCGCCTTCTTACGTCATTTTTATTCTGGCGACCACAGAAGTGCATAAGATTCCGATTACCATTCTGTCCCGCTGTCAGCGGTATGATTTTAAACGAATCACCATTGATACCATTGCGGACAGGCTGAGAGAACTAATGGAGAAGGAAGAAATTGCAGTGGAGGAGAAAGCACTCCGTTATATTGCAAAGACAGCAGATGGTTCTATGCGTGATGCACTTAGTTTGTTAGACCAGTGTATTGCTTTCCATTTTGGGCAGGAACTTACTTATGATAAAGTGCTGGATGTGCTGGGTGCAGTCGATACTGAGGTATTCAGCAGACTATTGCGAAATGTGATGGAACAGGATGTGCTGGGCTGTATTTCTCTGTTAGAAGAAATGATTATGCAGGGAAGGGAACTGACACAGTTTGTTACGGATTTTACATGGTATCTGAGGAATTTGCTGTTAGTCAAAGCCGCGGATGATATCGAGGATGTGATTGACGTTTCATCGGATAATCTGGTAAGACTGAAAGAAGAAGCGCAGATGATAGAGCCGGATACCATTATGCGGTATATCCGCATTTTTTCCGAACTGTCCGGTCAGATAAAATATGCAGCACAGAAGAGGATTCTTATCGAGATAGCTTTGATAAAATTATGTCGTCCAAGTATGGAAACAGACCAGAACTCGGTGCTTGACCGGGTTCGTGCCATCGAGGAACAACTGGAAAAAGGTATGGTGGCAGTGCCAGCAGGTGTACCAGGAGCAGCATTTATGGGCGAAGCAGGCACAGCGGCAGCACAGACTGCGCCAGTCAGCAGACCTAAATTGGACAGAGCTATTCCGGAAGATGTGAAGATGATTGTCAGCAAATGGCCATCGGTGGTGGGAATGACTTCCATGCCGATGAAACAGTATCTGAAGGATGCCAGACTGAGTCTTGGCGGGGATAACAAGCTGATGATTGTAGTAGAGGACGGACTGCCATCGGACTATCTGATGAAGCATGAAGGAAATCGACAGCAATTAGAACAGATTATATCTGATTTTGCAGGAAAAGAGATTGAAGTGACGATTCAAAGTATGCGAAGTGAACAGCAGTTTGAGCAGACTTACGTAGATTTGAGTCAGATTATTCATATGGAAATAGAAGAGGAAGAAGAGGAAGGACAATTATAATGGCAAAACGTGGAGGATTTCCAGGCGGAGCAATGCCTGGCAACATGAACAACTTAATGAAGCAGGCGCAGAGAATGCAGCGCCAGATGGAAGAAAGTCAGAAGGAACTGGAAGAGAAGGAATTTACAGCGAAGGCTGGCGGCGGAGCAGTGGAAGTAACTGTAACCGGAAAGAAAGAAATTACAAAAGTCAAATTATCACAAGAAGTCGTAGACCCGGATGATGTGGAAATGCTGGAGGACTTAGTGATGGCAGCAGTTAACGAAGCACTTCGAATGGCAGAAGATGCCAATGCAGAAGTGATGAATAAGATGACCGGCGGTCTTGGCGGAGGATTTCCTTTCTAATGGAGTTGTACAGCGGACATATCAACAAATTAATTGAAGAGCTTGCGGGACTTCCGGGGATTGGAAATAAGTCCGCACAAAGACTGGCATTTCATTTGATTAATATGCCGAAAGATAAAGTAGACAGACTGGCAAATACGATGATAGAAGCAAAAGCCAATGTCAGATATTGCAAAGAATGTTTTACCTTGACGGATAAAGAGGTTTGTCCGATTTGTGCGAATCTTGGAAGAGATCATAAGACTATTATGGTGGTGGAAAATACCAGAGATTTGGCAGCTTATGAGAAAACTGGAAAGTATATGGGTGTGTATCATGTGCTCCATGGGGCAATTTCCCCTATGTTAGGAATAGGTCCGAGTGATATTAAGTTAAAAGAGCTGATGCAGCGGCTTCGTGATGACGTGAATGAGGTGATTATTGCAACCAATTCCAGCCTGGAGGGAGAAACCACTGCAATGTATATCAGCAAACTGATTAAACCTACGGGCATTAAGGTAACCAGGATTGCCAGCGGTGTTCCGGTTGGCGGTGACCTGGAATACATTGACGAAGTCACACTGTTGCGTGCATTAGAGGGAAGAACAGAGTTATAAATAGCGCAACTGATTTGGGGACTCAGAGTATGAGGGAAGAAAGGAAGAAAGAAAATGGGTATTGCAAAAGAATTATTTGGTACAACCAAAGATGGAAAAGAGGTTTATGCTTTTACATTGGAAAATGCAAAAGGAATGAAGGCAAGAGTGATTAACTTTGGTGCAATTCTGGTAAATTTATATGTGCCGGATGCAAAAGGAAATGCAGAGGATGTTGTGCTTGGTTTCGATAATCTGGAAGGATATTATAAAAATGGAAGTTTCTTTGGGGCAACCATTGGACCGAATGCGAATCGTATCGGCAATGCAAAATTTGAATTGCATGGTAAGACTTATCAGTTAGATGTAAATGATGGACCAAATAATCTGCATAGTCATGTTGAGCTTGGCTACCATAAGCGTGTGTGGGATGCTGCAGTGAATGAGGATGACAGTGTTACTTTTTCATTAGAAGCACCGGACGGAGATATGGGGTTCCCAGGAAATAAGAAGATTTCTGTAACTTATAGTCTTTCTGATGCAAATGAATTGAAACTTGCTTATCATGCAACTTCTGATTCGGATACTGTAATCAACATGACGAATCATACTTATTTTAATTTAAGTGGTCATAAAGCAGGGAAGATAGAAGACCATCTGCTGACACTGCATGCAGGCAATTACACACCGGTTGTAGCGGGTGCAATTCCGACCGGCGAGATTGCTCCGGTAGCAGGCACACCAATGGATTTTACCAAAGCAAAACCAATCGGACAGGATATTAATGCTGATTTCGAACAGTTGAAATTAACTTTGGGCTATGACCATAACTGGGTAATTGACGACGCAGATGGCTCTTTGCGTGAAATTGCTCTTTTAGAAGACCCTAAGAGTGGCAGAAAGATGAAAACTTTCACCACCCTGCCAGGGGTACAGTTCTATGCCGGCAATTGTATCGGAGAAGAAACAGGTAAAGAGGGAGCAGCTTACGGACCAAGACTTGGTATGTGTTTGGAAACTCAGTATTATCCAGATACTATCAATAAAGCACAGTTCCCATCTGCAGTTTTTGGTCCGGCACGTGAATACGATGCAGTAACGGTTTACCAGTTTGTATAAATGAATTAGAAATGACGTTAAGATATGGATTATGGAGATTTCTTCATAATCCATATTTTATGTGATGAGAAATTCATAATTTGATAAATTTCGCATACACCCTGTGTTATATTGAGAAAAAGTATGCTGATATGTGGCGCAGGAAAGGTGTGAAGAAGAGATGGAAACATCCAATATCGTTATTCACAAAGGAGAAAAAGATGAAAAGTACCAATTATATGTAGAAGACTATGTAATGTCGTATTTGAAAAAACAAGGCAGTGACCAACGAAACAGAAAAATCTTTTTTTTTGGAAAAAGAGAACTGCGAGAGAAGAAATATTACATATATGGGGCAGGATTGCAAAGACAGATTGCTCATTTTGCAGATTATGAAAAACTGCATGAGATAACTTGTCGCTATGTGATGGACATGCCGGTTTTTTCTGTTCAGGAAAAAAATAGAACTTATGAATTGACAGGATACTATATTTTCTATCACAGTAACGAAGCAATGCAAAATTACTTGATAGCATTGCGAACGGAGCAGGAGAAGGAAGAAACTGCGCAAAGAACGGAATTTCAGAATACAGGATATGGGGAAATTGGGGACAGACAGATAGAACGGGCGGTTCATACCGAACAGCGGATTTTTGCAATGAAAAAGCAGCGACAGCAGGAAAAAGAGAGAAACAATGCTGGGACAAGCACTTCTTTGCGAACCAGGCCGGGGGTCAAGGGCGGATTAATTGCAATACAATTAACTGCAATTTTTATTGTGCTGGCGGCTATTGCGATTAACACAACGAATAGTTATGATAAGCTGGAGGATTTGAATCAGGCAGCGGTAGAAGTATTTTTTGCAATGGAAAATGAAAATGCGGTGTTGCCAGAAGAAGCGGCAGAGGAAGTTGTTCCAGTGGAAGGTAATACCCTGTATCTGGCAGAATTGGAGGAACAGGCAGCAGAGCAGCAGGCGCAAGGGGCGTTCCCAGCAGTGAAAGAACAAGAAGCGGCGCAAGATGAAGCGGCAATGCCAGATGAAGAAATACAGAAGAATACGGAAACGATGCAGAGCAAAGAACCGCAGAGTACAGAAAGAATGCAGAGCAAAGAACCGCAGAGTACAGAAAGAATACAGAGCGAGGAAGCGGGCAAGCTAGAAGAAGCAATACAAAGCGAGGAAGCAGAAAAGCAGGAAGAAGCAATACAAAGCGAGGAAAATGGAAAGCGGGAAGAAAACAGGTCAGATGTGCAGTATTACCAGATTCAAAGAGGTGATACGTTATATACAATTAGTCAGAAACTATACGGAAACACAGATAATGTTAATAAAATCTGTGAAATGAATCAGATTGAAAATCCGGATAATATAAAATATGGGCAAAAAATATTACTGCCTTAACAGAATCTATGATACAATAAGTTTTATCTATGCTAATGGCTTAGAAAATGGATCGATATTTATAAAAAGAGGAATAACGTATGACGAACGTTAGGGATTACTTTAAAAACAAAGAAAAACGTGAAGAAACCGGGAAACGTATCAACTATCAAGAAAAAATAAAAAGTCATAAGTTTACGATTTTTTACCGGGGTGTGCTGGTACTGATTCTGATTGCTGCCATAGCAGTGGTTCTGAATATACAATGGAAAAATAAAGTTTATACAGAAAGTGTTGTGACTTCTTCTATTGAAACTGCGACACAGCAGAATGCAAAACTGTTACCCTTTTCGGGTTACATACTTTCTTATAGTAAAGATGGTGCAAATTGTATAGATGCCAAGGGTACAGCAGTATGGAATGAAACTTTTGAAATGCAGAATCCTATGATAGATGTGTGTCAGAATGTGGCAGCAATTGGTGATTATAATGGCCGGAGCATATACGTAATGAATACAAGTGGTCTTATGGGTCAGATTACTACAAACAAACCGCTGCGTGATTTCTGTGTTTCGGCAAATGGAGTCGTGGCGGCTGTTTTGGATGATGCAGATGTTACTTTGATTTACTTGTATGATACACAGGGACAGGAACTGGTGCATTTCCGAACAACCATGCAGGAAAGCGGATATCCATTCGGTGTATCTATTTCACCGGATGGCAAGCTGGTATGCGTTTCTTATTTATTTGTAGATAGTGGTGAGATGAAATCCAGTGTGGCTTTTTATAATTTTGGCGAAGTGGGACAGAACAATACGGATAATTATGTCAGCGGCTATGATTACCTGGACGTGGTAGTTGGGTACACCCGCTTTTTGGATGCTAAGACAGCGTTTGCGGTTTCTGATGACAGAATTATGTTTTTTGCAGGAGCGCAGAAACCAGTTAGCATTGCAGAATGTCTGCTAGGCGAAGATGTACAGAAGATATATTATAGTGACAACTATGTTGGGTTGGTGTTTATCAGTACCGACAGTAGTAACAGATATCGTTTGGATGTGTATAATAAATCGGGTCAGTTAACCAGCTCCATTGATTTTGATATAGAATATTCGGACATTGTATTTACGCAGGAGCAGATTGTTATTTATAATGAATCAGAATGCCGGATTTACAGTATGAGTGGAGTGCAGAAGTATGGAGGAATGTTTGACAAAGCAGTATATACTCTGATTCCTACATCAACTGCTTATAAATATATCGTAGTGACAGCAGATTCTATCGATACGATTGAATTGAAATAGAAAGGTGTTGGGAATTGACTTGAAAATCATATTTTTATTATTCTTTTTACTTGTTGTTGTATATAGGGTAAAAAAGGGATTTCAAAATGGTATTATAAAAGAGATAGGAAGTATTATTGCAACTATTGTATCCTGCGTTTGCATAGCACTGGTCTTTTTGGTGGTAAGCAGTATCATGGCAAGGACATTCAGCACGTTAGCTATTTGTGTCATAGCACTTGTTGGGATTGGGATTGTTAATAAAATATGTAACCTTGTCATGACACCCATATTGGGAATAACGAATGTATCTATTATAAGCGGATTCAATAAGTTGTTAGGTGCGGTTATGGGTTTTGGAGAAGCAGTTATTATTGCTTTTTTCCTTTATAAGCTGCTTGATTATTTTGGTGTTTACATTTTTTAGCAGCGATTAGCGTCTATAGAGTCAGATACAAGAATGGATTGATACACAGAAAAACTTGATTTTATGCGGGTTTCAGAGGCGCTTTTAGGAGTTTGTGAAAATAATTTGAAAAAAATTAAAAATAGGTGTTGACATTTCACGACATTTGAGGTAAATTAGTAAAGCACGTGAGGCGCGGGTCATTAAAAACCCCGCAGTTTTGACTGGATGGTATGGTTTCAGCCTGCCACAGAAAAAACAATCACGAAAAAATAATTTAAAAAAAGTCTTGACAGACAACAAAACCTGTGATAATCTATTATAGTCGCTTGTCTGACACAGACAAACACAAAACAATGAACTTTGACAAATAAACAGTAATGCAACCCTGAAAATTCGTAAAAGAAAATTCAGAGAACAAAAACCAAGTAAAGCAGTAAGACGGACAAGAAAACGGAAGTCTTACAACGGAAACAAGAAGCCAAGCTATCTTGTGACCGGAATCAGACATTTTTTAAGAGAGTTTGATCCTGGCTCAGGATGAACGCTGGCGGCGTGCTTAACACATGCA
>CAYVUF010000117.1:0-6986 GCA_964454605.1 uncultured Bacteroides sp. | reverse complement strand
AAAGGAAAAAGCGTCAATGTAAATTAAATTGATGTGAAATCCCGACGATGAAATCCTTGGATAAATAAAATCTAGTATTTATGCGGGTTTGAGAGCTGTTCTTTGTACCCAATATACGAATTTGTACCATTTTTGTACCACTTGGAAGGAGAAATTCGTAGAGTTATGTACAGATAGTGTGGAAAAGCAGTTATTTTAAGAAGTGAAATAAAAATGAAAAAGAGAAATATCTTGTCCAAAAGGGCAGGGTATTTCTCTTTTTTTGTATAGTTTATTTAGTCTTCTTTAATGACAAGTTCTTTGTATCCGTGATCGTATAATAAATCATCGGTATTTTCAATGGTTTTTCCATGTTGTAAAGCATAGAGTATGATAGTATCTCTTGCATCTCTTACATACAATTCTCTATATCCCGCCAATTTTAACATCGTCTGCGTTTCATCAGCTGTAAGCTGCAAACCAAAAGCAAGAGCAATCAGCTTATCTCTTGAAGGTGTTTTTTCACCAGAGAAAATCTGATATACATATTTACGGTCAAGTTGTGCCCTACGCCCTACGTCAGCTTTTGTAAGTCCTTTTTGTTTTAATAATAAATCCAGATGGATAGGAAGATTGTGGGGAATCATATTTTTCTTGTTTTGTTTTAGGTAGATGTCAATATCTGTGTTTTGAAGGTCATCATATAAATCGGCAGAGACTGCATGATTACGAAAGTCTAAGTTCTCCATAAAATTCATATCCTTAAAGTTATCATTTGACATTTCTGGTTTCTCCTAAGCTGGTGGTTATAGATTAATTATACATATATTTTTGAACTATAACAAGCATTTGCACGGAGGGACTATAAAAAGCTCTTTTATTTGTCTGCTGGCAGGGGGACAATTCCGGTTTTATTATGGTCTATAATCAAAGCATAGCAGGAGGTGATTTAAATAGTAATCCTTTGATATAAGAAAATAACGTATGAAAAATTGGAATAGCTATATATTCTTATTCTGACATAAGAGGCAGCATGTAATTATTTTGTTAAAAGGTAATACATACAAAAGGCTGATGTCAAAATAGCAAAGAGAGGAGAGACAAGTTATATGAAGTATGCAATGTCAGACATTCACGGAAATTTGGATAAATATAAAAGTATCCTACAACTTATTGAGTTCAGTGAGGAAGATGAACTTTATATCATAGGGGATGTTATTGACAGAGGAGCGCATGGTATTGAGCTTTTGATGGATATTAGAAAACGTTCCAATGTGCATCTTATCATGGGTAATCATGAACTGATGGCGGTTCAAACGTTGCTTGCAAAGGATGAAAGAGAGTGGGAGGATAAGTTGGATTTGTGGATAATGAATGGAGGGGAGTGACTTATTATCATTTTTTATCACTATCGGAAGAGGAACAGGGAGAACTTGCAGCGTTTTTGGCGACTTTGCCGGATTCTATGGAAATTAAGATAAAGGAGTGCGTATTTCATCTGGTACATGGTTTTCCGGCTAATACCCTAAAGGAACAGGTGTGGATAAGACCAACGTTGAAAACACCTAATCCATTTGCGGATAAGACTTTGATTATCGGGCATACACCAGTAATGTTGCTTCAAGATGATTCTGACAGATATATTCAGAAGCTAAGAGAAAAGGAAGAACATGTAAAAATAGAGCATGCATCTGGGTTTATTGATATAGATTGCGGATGCGGAAGCGGAGAACCGGAGGGGAGATTAGCATGTTTACGATTGGATGATATGAAAGAATTTTATGTGTAAAAAATATCCTGTGCCCTTATGTGGCACAGGAGTTCATTGTAAATTATATGGAGGTTGAAAATGATTGATAATGAAAAAAGTAAAGAAGATTTTGTTGTCCGGCTTACAAATCCTATGTCATATGACAGGTTACATACCTTGTCGGCAGAATATTCAGTATCTACAGAGCTTCTTGTCAATGTAGCTGTTGAAAGGCTGATTGATGATATTAATTTTGTAAGAAAACTTCGTAGCGGTAAGGTTGACTTGAAATAGTTATTTAACAGTCATTGGTTTCAAAATAGGAAAAAATAGTGCGCAATACATTAACAGCCATTTGTTTTCGTTCCAATGGCTGACCATCCATAATTTGTTTGAACTGTTCCATGATATTGGAATCGCTGTCGGATACGGAATCTGACAGCATATAATCAACCGTTACACCAAGCCTGTTTACAAGGCGGACTAAGGTATCCAATGTAAGACTTCGTTCACCACGTTCAATGGCACCCATATAGGTATCGGATATATCAATGTCCTCTGCAAGCTGAGCCTGAGTGAGATTTAAACGAAGACGTTCTTCGCGGATTCTTTTGCCTAACCTCTTATAGTCCATGTTATCACCCCTTAAAGTATTTTAGTAAGAAATAATAATAGATTGAAACATCTATAAGGGGTATTAATGTTGACAGAAAAGGGTTGTGAGTATAATATTATAAGATATAAGGGGGGAAATATATTATTTAAAGAATAGCGTTTATGGAGGACATGTAGAAAGTGAATATAAAGAATATTTATCGACCAATGAAGATGTTATGTTAAAAATGCCTTTGCAAATGAAGCGTTTTTAAGAGCAAGTGAAGAATTGTTATAAGGTTTTGATAAGATACGTGGAGGAAGATTATGTTTTGTCATAAATGTGGAAATGAGATAAGTTCAGATGCGGAATATTGTTCTAAATGTGGAGCTAAATTAGAAAGAGCGAATAATGAAGAAAATATTCAAAAGCAACAAAATACAAAAGTTGTTAAAATGTCAAAAGCTCGGGTTGGAATAATTGGGGCAGGAATTCTTTTAGTGCTTTGTATTATTGGAAGTTTGGGAAATAAAGATTCAGTTAAGGAAGATGAGGAGGTTGCAATTGCTGAAGAAATAGAAGTTTCTGATTTGAAAAATGTAAAAACAAGCTGAAAAGGTTTTTGAAACATGGCTGAAGGAACATCCATTGGACTGTAAGCCAGAATATGAACTATTAGATGAATATGGTACATGGGGCAATGGTAGAGAAAGTTATGTGTATGCTCTAGGCATAGATGGAATAGAATATCGCCTTTATGTTGATAGAGAAGATGGTAGCATGTTCGTAGAGGATGAAATGGAAGTAATGGCGATAGATTACTGGTATGATGCATTCTATGGAGACGGTGTAGAAGAAGTTTATGATACATCTTTAAATATTGACTATGACTTAGTTGGAAGATGGAGAAACCAAGATGGCGGTATGCTGGAGTTTGATGAATTTGGTAATATATTAAATATTGATTTTGAATGTTGGAGTGTATTTGATAATCCTAATTATATTGCGTGGGAAGCATCTGATGGAAGAGTCACTTGTAATTCGTCGTTCTGTTATGATAAATCTTATGAAATTGTCACAACTGGAGAAAATGGTGACCAGGAGAAATTAAAGTTCGATAGAAATGGAGATTGGTATTTACGTGATGAAGAAGTGATAGGGGAAGGCTTGATTGGTAGATGGATAAATCAAGGCTGGAAAGTGCTTACATGTCAATTCAATGCGGATGGTAGTGGATGGTGGAATGATAAATATCCTATCTCATGGTATGTATACGAAGCAGAAAACGAAGGTGTTATAACAAATAGAGTAGAGTATACGATTTATGATTCTGCATATTTTGATTATCATGTAGCTGGTGATATTCTAACTGTATATCTTTCCAATGGAAGTAGAATGTATACAAAAGTTAGTAATTAGCGATTAGAGAATAATCATAAATTGTCCATTTTGCATCCGGAAGATATGTTTATGGAATTGTAGAATAGGAAAATAGACTATAAATGTTGTTGAAGAAAGAGAGGGTAATTATTATGGTAGAACCTACAACTGGTGTTGTGAAGCTAGAAGAAGGTGTAGAAGGCGCAAAAAAAAGTGGTGCTATGGTATTGAAAGAAGGTGTGGAAAGTGCGGAAAAAGGTCTTGAAATAGCAGATCAAGTTCTGGATATCAGGGCTAAGTATGAGAAGATAAAAGATGAGAAATACTTTCGTGAGTTGAAATTACTTATGGAGAAGATCAGTATTATTGAAAGAAGAGCAGATGTTGGCATAAATTTTGCGGATAAAACAATGGATCTGTTTATCAAAGGAGTTGACGCAAAGGAGAAACATCAGGCAGAGAAAAATTTACGAAGGGATGAAGAACGTCAAAGAGAGTTAGAACTGCGTATGGCATATTTTGATGCTGCTGTTAAAAGAGGGCTGGTACCGAACTCAACTGTTATTACCGGATTTGAAGATGTCTGGAATAAAGTTTCAGAAGAAGAGTCAAAGGAAAACCCAAAAGATCATGGTAGCAAAGTAAAAGAGGGCGTATTTGCCGAGTGTTCTATTGAAATGTTTGACGATAAAGCAGGCATTATTGTGAATAGGGATAAGCAGGAGGTTGTTATGTTGACCCGTGATAATATCCTATCCTGTAAATTTGTAAAATCTAAGAAAAGAGGGATAAAATTACAAACATATTATTATTACCATATTACTTTCCATGATGGACAAAAATGCCAGGCGCGAATGAGAAAAAAATATAGGAATGCTATGTTAAGTAGTATGATTGGCATTGATGAAATTCCAAGTGGTGATTTGGAGTAATGTTGGAGCAATATGTTATTTTGTGTCATATGTAATTTGAAAAAGGAGCTTTTATGTTTGGAAAACGTAAAACTTTGAAAAAAATTCCTTCGGATCTTGTTTCATACATAATAATAGAAACCGAATCCATTAGAGATGCTAATGATAAAATGATGATATCTTCCTATTGTTTGCATAAGTTGGATAAGGTTAATTGGTACATAGAATTATTGGAGGTAGGAACAAAAAAATATAAGGTTCCACACAGTATAGAGTATTTGAAAGGCGTCAGAGAACAGTTAATAGAGTGCCATAAAAATATTATGGCTGTAAAGATAACGAATCCTAAAGACAGAGCCATTATAGATATTAAATATCCAAAAGGCTACGAGGGGTAGTATGTCAATGACAGGAGAGTGGATTATACTGCTCTCCTGTTGGTTGTATTATGAAGAAATAAAATGGGAATGCGAAGACAATGCAGGAAGCAGGGATTTATTCCTCTTGTATTGATTGGTCTACACTGGATGAGGGTCCAATGGCATATAAAGGCATGGAAGATATTGTGAGTAACATTAAACCGACAGCTGATATTATTAAGGTTTTGAAACCGGTCTATAATTTTAAGGCAACCAGTCCGGCAAAAAAAGATAATGTTTTTAGAGAGAAGGTAAACAGCAATGAAGAATTTTATTAATAAAGTACAAGCTCCATGTAATAAATGTCCCTATAAATTAGGGATAATACAGACAGCAACCAATCCATGCCCGCAATGCAAGCTCAATAATTATCAGAGCTATGAAGTGTTTAAGAAACAATTGGCAGGAAAGTTTAAGAAATAATTTATGGAAGAAAGAGGTAATTTGCTATGAATTTTAATTAAAAAAAGGGTTCTAAAGAGGAAGATAAAACTCATATTGAGATTGATTATTCGCAGAATAAAGTATTTCTCAGAGATGAGGAAAATAATATACTTGCGGAGAATGAAATCCCCGGTTTTCTTATTAATAGCCTGGAGGAATATAAATATCTAAAGTCTCTTTATCCTGATGGAAATGTTCCTAAAGATGTAAAAATAACATATATAATGTCAACTGAAGAACGGAAATTACAGGATAAACTTAATGAAATGCACATTGCTACATTAACAGCTAAAGATATTCTTCGTTCAAGTGATCCGGTTGCACTTCTTAGAACTTATGGAGTTCCAAAAGAATCTATTGATATTATCATAGATAATAAATAAAACACTAAATATGCAATGTTACAGAGTATGCTTGTAATAAATGCATATATAGTATATGAAAATGTTTATGGGCGGAAAAATGATGTAACTGAAGATGGGAAGTATCTATAGAAAATATAAGGAGAAAAATTACTATGGAATTACCTATTTCAAGAGATATAAAAGAATATTATGAAAAGCAGAATATTGAATTTTCTGATTCGGAAAAGGCAACGATTATTTGGAATTCATTTTGGACATTAGATGAAAAAATGTCTGCATTGAAAGACATTTATGACTCAACATCGGATGAAGTCTTAAAAGAACAGATTCAGAAACGTCTTGAAACGGAAGCTGAAACAAAGAGAGAATTTATGTTTTGTGATAATAATTATGTGCATAGTGTTGTATTGGATGAGGAAAGAAATGTGGATAGTATATTTCTTTCCATCGATGCAGCAATTTTGTATGGAAAAGAGAACTGTGAAAAAATATTTAGTGTCAGTAAAGCTATTCCGGAGGATAAAATAGAAACAGATGCAAGAATTCTATTAGGAGGGCATGCTAGCTTCAAAAAAGATGGAACCATGATTGATTGTCAATGCTATTATTCGAAAGAAATGGAAATTACATTAGTCAATGCAATAGAACCAACTGGTTTTGAGGAGGCATATATTTCGGTGCTAAATCCTTTTGAATATGGAGATATTGTACATATTATTGGCGATTCTCTTCCGGCAGTAGTTGTTACAAGTCAGGAATGTTGGAAAGAAATCAAAGACCGGCAGAGACAGAGTAAATTTCCACTTAACTATTATTCTAACAGCCTTACCATAGAATTTCTGTATCCGGATGGAGAATTTTCACACGGACATCCGGATATTTGGCATATTGAAAAAGTGACAGAATGGGAAGATAAAAAAGAGTGGGAATTGCTCCAAGCTGTAAGTGATCTTATGAAAGGAAACGGCTGGATGGGAGAAATTGTGCGTAAATATCACGCTAATAAATGGGACAAGAGGTAGTAATTTATTATCATCGTATTACTTAACATATCACCTATATATTCTGAGTGTAGAAATAAAAGGAATGAGACAATATGAAGTGACCTCCAGATTGTAGATTCGTGGATTTACCTGTAATCTA
>CAYVUF010000116.1:0-7024 GCA_964454605.1 uncultured Bacteroides sp. | reverse complement strand
TGAATGACAAGCAGATTACCGACCATTATGCGATTATCCCGACTGGACAAGGATTTGGCAGTTTGAACAGTTTAAGTCCGACTGCGGCGAAAGTATATGAATGTATTGTCAGAAGATTTTTGAGCATTTTTTATCCGGCAGCCATATATCAGAAAATTGGATTGACAGTTGAACTGAAGGGAGAGTTTTTCTTTTCCAATTTCAAAGTACTTTCCGAAAGTGGTTATCTGAAAGTTGCCCGTAATTCTTTTACCAAGAAGAAAAACGAGAAACAGGATGAAAAAGAAAAAAACGATAAGGAAGACGAAAATGGACAGGGAGAAGAAGCCTGTGATGATTCCTTTATGGAGATTTTGAAAAATCTGAAAAAGGGAATGGAACTTTCTTTAGAATCGCTGGATATCAAAGAAGGGGAAACTTCTCCGCCAAAGCGGTACAATTCCGGTACGATGATTTTAACCATGGAAAATGCAGGGCAATTCATTGAAGATGAAGAACTGCGTGCACAAATAAAAGGAAGTGGAATCGGAACTTCTGCAACAAGGGCAGAAATTTTGAAAAAACTCGTAAATATCAAATATCTGGACCTGAATAAGAAAACTCAGATTATTACTCCTACACTTATGGGGGAAATGGTATATGAAGTGGTGGCAGGTTCCATTAAGCCGCTTTTAGACCCAAGACTGACTGCAAGCTGGGAAAAGGGACTTACGATGGTGGCAGATGGTTCGATTTCATCAGAAGAGTATATGCTGAAACTGGATGATTTTGTGACGAGAAGAACAAATATTGTGAAGCAGATGAACAATCAAATGGCATTAAACGCCAGATTCCGGTATGCTTCCCAGTTTTATAAAAAATAATACAGAACAATCAAAAAGAATGGAAAGGGATGGAAATGCGATGTTAGCAGGATTAAAAGATGTAACAATTCAGGAATTATACACATTGGAAGAAACAATTGCCAAAGATATTTTTGAAGGGGTAATGTACCCATGGGAAGTGTTGCCAAAGATTAGTGAGTTTATTATTCAACTTGGAAATACGCTGCCAGAAGAGAAGTTTGAAAAACGTGGAGAAAATGTATGGGTTGCCAAGTCAGCGAAAGTATATCCGACAGCTCATATAGGCGGTCCGGCAATTATTGATGAAGAAGCTGAAATCAGACATTGTGCATTTATTAGAGGCAATGCCATTGTAGGAAAAGGAGCTGTGGTTGGTAATTCCACAGAACTGAAAAATGTTATTTTATTTAATAAAGTGCAGGTTCCTCACTACAATTATGTAGGAGATAGTGTGTTAGGCTTTAAAGCACATATGGGAGCAGGCTCAATTACATCTAATGTGAAAAGTGATAAAACCCTTGTTGTGGTAAGAGCCGGAGAAGAAAGTTTTGAAACTGGACTTAAGAAATTCGGAGCCATGCTGGGAGATAATGTAGAAGTAGGATGTAATTCTGTTTTAAATCCAGGTACTGTGATTGGAAAAGCATCCAATGTTTATCCAACCTCTATGGTAAGAGGCTTTATCCCGGCCAACAGTATTTATAAAAAACAGGGTGAAATAGCAGGCAAGGAATTACGTGTCAGATAAAAGATAGTAGGAAAAATAGGGAAAGTTTTGGGGAAAGTGATATGTCTGTTGACTTGAATATGGAAAATCTGGGGTCCATGATTGATAATATTATCGCGGGAATTTGTTTCTTTGAATATGATAGCAGTTCGAAAAAACTGACACCATTTTTCATGAACGAAGGCTTTTTCCGTATGCTGGGATATTCCAGAGTACGGGGAATAAAATATGTGCAGAATATCAGACGTAGTATCATTCCAGATGACATACCGGTTCTGGAGCAGGGAATCGAGGACGTTTTAAAAGATGATGGTGTAGTAGAAGTTGAATTCCGGACAGTTACTGGAAGCGGCAGCCTTAGATGGCTGCATGTCAGAGGCAATCTGTATGCCAGAGAGGGTAATGTATATACCATCGTAACCATCATTCAGGATATTACGGAAAAGAAAAATATTGAAGAAGAACTGCACATGCAGGCAGAAAGACTGCATATTCTTTCAGAAGCAGAAGGCGAAAAGATTATTGATTACAATGCCAAGACGGACGTTATGACAATCCGTTCTTCTCACATATATGGACAAAAAGGCGAGGCAATCATTGGAGATTATTTGCAGCAGTTTAATGACCAGTATATTTTTGAGGAAGACAAAGAGGCTTATCAGGAAGTATTTAAAACCCTGCTGAAATCACCGAAGCATGACATCATTGAATTTCGTATGAAAAGGTTTGATGCGGATTATACCTGGTATCAGGCAAATCTGACCTCTCTTCTGGGCAGTGAAGGCTATGTAACAAGGGTAGTCGGTCGTCTGATAAACATTCATGAGAGAAAACTGAAAGAAATTGATTTGCTTCTTCGGGCGGAAAAGGATGCGCTAACCGGATTGTATAATAAGGGAGCGACCGAGCAGTTGATTGCCAATGCAACGGAAGAGGAAAAAAATGATAATATTATCAATGCGCTGATGGTGATTGACCTTGATAATTTTAAAGAAGTTAACGACACTCATGGACATGCGAAAGGGGATAAGGTTTTAGTTGATGTGGCCAATGCCTTAAGTGAGATTTTTAAGGGCGGCGATATTGTCGGACGAATTGGTGGAGATGAGTTTGTTGTCTTTATGCGAAATATCAAATCCATATCCAATGCAGATGTGCTTGCTACCAGAATCGAAGAAAAAATTGATTACCATCTTCCCACAGGAGAGAAGGATGTTCATGTTACTTGCAGTGTGGGAATTGCCATTTTTCCTTATCATGGAACAACCTACGAAGAATTATTCAATAGGGCAGATAAGGCAGTTTATACTGCGAAAGCCAATGGAAAAAACGGATATCGTATTTTTGATGCAGCAACCACTATGGCATATCATGCAACAAGAAATAACACAGAATACAATGTAGGAAAATGCCCGGATGGAAACCGCAGTGTAGAAGATATGGTAATGCAGATACTTTATGATGATAAGGTGATGCAGTCAGCACTGAAGTCCGCAATTGAACTGATGACGGTGCAGTATAAGTTCCACCGGGGATATATTTGTGACAATACCAAGGACAGTGTGCCGATTCAGTTTTCCGCAATAGGCTATGAGATGGGAAGGGAAAGCAAAGAACACTGCGAATTGCGAAAGGTAGTCAGTGAAACTTTGTTTGAGTCTTTTAAAGGCTTTTCCATTATTCATGATTATGATGTATCGGCAGAGGAACTTCAGTATTATTTCCAGTCTGAGGGGATTAAGAGTATGTTGTATTACCCACTGCTGTCGAAGGGAGAGTTTAAAGGAGCCATTGTACTTGAAAATCATGAAGTAGTCCAGTTGGAACTGGAGAAAAGCAAAATAGAAGAGATTCGTTCGCTGCTTCGGGTTATGGAAGCACATATTTTACAGATTGGTTTGATGGACAGGCTGCAGGATTTCGTAACACACATCGAATTGTTTGACAATATGGACAATTATGTTTATATCGTGAATACCGATACATACGAACTTAGTTTTATTAACAAAAAAGTGCTGATGAGTACTCCGGCAATCCGAATTGGAGATACCTGTTATAAAGCATTGCAGCATAGAGATACACCATGTGAAAATTGCATTTTTAATCATCTGGACAAAAAGAATCCGCATGCTCGTCATTCGGAAGAACTGTTCAATTATTCCTTGCGAAGCTGGATGCGATGTAGTGCAAGCTGGTTAGAATGCAAAGAAGAAAATGCACTCGGTCTTATGAACTGCATTGATATTTCAGAATATTTTATTGGATAGTTGACTAATTTTCTTTTTTCGTGTATATTTTTTACATAGATATGCACTTTGTCGCGTTAAAGCGGCGAAACTATTTAGGAGGAATTTATTATGAAAAAGAAATTAGCATTACTTGCAGTAACAGCAATGACAGTATCCATGCTTGCTGGTTGCGGTTCTACACAGGAATCTTCCGATGGGGCAGGAGAAGCAACTGCAACAGAGGAAACAGGTGAAAATGCAGAAACAGCATCTTCTGACAAAGTTTATAAAATTGGTATTTGTCAGTTATTAGAGCATGATGCTCTGGATGCAGCAACAGAAGGATTCGAGGCAGCTTTAGTAGAATTACTGGGTGAAGGAAATGTAACTTTTGATTTCCAGAATGCTCAGGGTGAGCAGACAAACTGTGCAACCATTTGTACCCAGTTTGTAACAGATGATGTTGATTTGATTCTTGCCAATGCAACAGCTCCTTTACAGGCTGCAGCAGCCGCAACCAATGAAATTCCGATTCTTGGAACTTCTATTACAGATTATGCAACTGCATTAGATATTGCCGACTGGTCAGGCGCAACCGGAACCAACGTATCCGGTACATCTGATTTAGCACCAATTGAAGAACAGGAAAATATGCTGCTTGAGTTATTCCCAGATGTACAGAAGGTTGGTATTCTTTATTGTTCTGCAGAACCAAATTCTATTTATCAGGCGCAGTTATTTGAGAAATGTCTGGAAGAAGATGGTATTGCTTACGAAGAATTTACAGCAGCAGATTCTAACGAGATTCAGTCCGTAGTTACCAGCGCAGTCGAAAGCTGTGATGTTTTATATACTCCTACTGACAATACCATGGCTTCTAATACAGAAATCATCAACAATGTATGTCAGCCGGCTGGTGTGCCAGTTGTTGCAGGTGAAGAAGGTATCTGCTCTGGATGTGGTGTTGCAACCTTATCTATCAGCTATTATGACATTGGTTATAAAGCAGGTGAAATGGCTTATGACATTCTTGTAAATGGTGCAGACATTACAACCATGAATATTGAATATGCACCACAGGTAACTAAGAAATACAATGTACCGCTTTGTGAGGCATTAGGTGTTGAAGTACCAGAAGGTTATGAAGCAATTGCAGAATAATCAATAAGCTACTTTGTATAATAGAAAAATATTTTATGGGGATGACTATCTGCCATCCCCTAAGTTGATTTATTGGAGGGTTTACGAATGATTTTATTATTTTCATTGTCGCCTATGTCGCTTTTCCGCGCGATGCCGGGAGCACTTGCACAGGGACTTATCTGGGGAATTATGGCACTTGGGGTATACATTACTTACCGACTCCTTGATTTTGCAGATTTGACCGTAGATGGTTCTCTGGCAACAGGTGGTGCAGTAGCGGTTATGCTGATTCGTGCAGGGGTAAATCCGGTACTTGCACTGGTAGCTGCTTTTGCAGCCGGAATGTTGGCAGGTCTGGTAACAGGTATGTTGCATACTGCACTTGGAATACCAGGGATTCTGGCAAGTATTCTGACACAGATTTCTCTTTATTCCATTAACTTAAATATTATGGGGAAATCCAATCAGGCGATTAACGTAGACCAGTATCAGCTTGTTGTATCATTGCGCTATATTTCTGGAGATACAGCAACTAAGGTAAAATTCTATGGTGGAGTGATTTTAGGCTGCCTTATATTGGTAGCTATTTTATACCGTTATTTTGGAACAGAACAGGGACAGGCGATTCGTGCCACAGGATGTAACAAAAATATGGCAAAAGCACAGGGAATCAATACGAATTTCCACACAGTTCTGGCACTTATGATTTCAAATGGTCTTGTAGGATTGTGCGGTGGTCTTTATGCACAGTATCAGGGTTCTGCGGATGTTAATATGGGTCGTGGTGCGATTGTTATCGGTCTGGCAGCGGTTATTATCGGAGAAGTATTATTTGGAAAATTATGTGCTGGTAAAAAACTGGCATTTGCATATACTATGATTTCTGTAATTCTTGGTGCAGTTGTTTATTATATTGTAATTGCATTTGTATTATGGCTTAAGATGCCTTCAGACAACATGAAATTGTTCTCAGCAATTGTAGTAGCAACCTTCCTTTCCATTCCGTATCTGAAAGGAAAATATGGTAAGAAAGGAGTGGCAGTATAATGGCATATGCATTAGAAATTAAAGATGTACATAAAACATTTAACTCTGGAACAATCAATGAAAAAATTGCTTTAGACGGAGTAAACCTTACTTTGGAGGAAGGCGACTTCGTTACTATTATAGGTGGTAATGGTGCCGGAAAATCCACTACTTTAAATGCGGTTGCAGGGGTCTGGCCGGTCGATAAAGGTTCTATTATCATTGGCGGACAGGATGTTACTTCTTTGCCAGAGCATAAGCGTGCCAGATATCTTGGAAGGGTATTTCAGGACCCTATGACAGGAACTGCAGCAACGATGTCTATCGAAGAAAATATGGCAATTGCTGCACGCCGCGGTAAAAGACGTACCTTGAAATGGGGTGTCACCAAAGCAGAGAAAGAGCAGTTCAAAGAAAATTTAAAAACCTTGGATTTGGGACTGGAAGACAGACTGACATCTAAAGTCGGACTTCTTTCTGGTGGACAAAGACAGGCGGTTACATTGCTTATGGCTTCCTTGCAGAAACCAAATTTATTATTGTTAGATGAACATACTGCTGCGCTTGATCCGAAGACAGCCGCCAAAGTCCTTGCTTTGTCTGACAAAATTATTGCAGAAAACAATTTGACTGCTATGATGGTTACTCATAATATGAAAGATGCGATTGCACATGGAAACAGACTTATCATGATGCATGAAGGAAAGGTCATTTATGATGTAAGGGGAGAAGAGAAGAAACAGTTGAAAGTTTCTGACCTTCTGGCAAAATTTGAAGAAGTTAGCGGCGGTGAATTTGCAAATGACCGAATGATGCTGTCCTAATAGACGTTTTTTGATTTCCTAAAAGGATATAAAATCCAGTTTGTTTCTGTGTTGCAAAAAAATATCAGAAATGACTGGATTTTTTGTCTATTATATGCGAAAATAGGAGTAGCGGTTATGACAGATGACGAAAGTAATCTGTTATCAAATAATATATACATAATCGAAAGGAGTTATCACATGATTTATTCAAAAGAAGTTGAAGAAATGTGTCCAGTAGCACAGGGTGTT
>CAYVUF010000115.1:0-7052 GCA_964454605.1 uncultured Bacteroides sp. | reverse complement strand
CTACTAATGTCAGAGAGCCTGGCACAATTCCTCCGCCAAGCACCCGGTCAAGTTCTTTCATATGGGTAGACATTCTTTCCTCATCCTGCAGTGTAATTTCAGAAAGACGGGAAGGTTTTGCTTCTTCCCGTCTTATTTTACTGTTTCCACCGGCTCCGGTTATTTTTGTATTTATTTTTTCTTCTACCAAAGTGTTCCATTCCTTACACCCCGGACACTGTCCCATCCACTTGGATGATTCATAGCCGCAGTTCTGACAATAGAACACAGTTGTTACTTTTCCCTTTGCCATAAAACCTCTTATTTCACAATTTTTACTGCAATTTCTCCGGCACCTTCCAGTTCCACACTGAGATTCAGCTTGCCGCCCAGATTGGTTTTCATCTTGCCAACACTGGCATCATCCACAAAAATTTCATACTCTGTTTCATCTTCTAAGCCAACCGTAATCTGTGCATCTTCATCACCTTCTACGATGAAAGCAACCCCATCTTCTGTTTCCACAAAATGATTAACACTGGTACCTGGTACCGATTCATAAGCAAACATTCCATTTTTTTCCAGTTTTGTCATGCCTTTAAAGGTCTTTACCTTTAACAAATCTCCTGCATGCTCATAGTCCTCCAGTTTTGCTTTTGCATCCAGTTTATGATTTCCAAAACTGATTGCTCCGTCTGCTTCTGTGCGAAGTAATTCCTCTACAACAGCCATTTCTCTTCCTCCTACGTTTTTTGTAATTTTTATCGCTGCGTACTTACCTTATAAACAACTTTTTTATCCTTGATTGCCGCAGATACTTTATCACCGCTTTTCACCCTGCCTGCCAGAATTTCTTCTGCCAGTGTATCTTCAATCTCGGTCTGAATGGCACGTTTCATCGGACGTGCTCCCATCTTGACATCCGTATACTTATCCACAATATATTCCTTCAATGCAGGAGTAATCGTCAGGTCAATATCCATCTGCTCCTTACATCTTTTTGTAAGTTTTCCAGACAACATGGTTACAATTTCTTTCATATTGTCTTTGTTTAACGGATGGAACACCATAATCTCATCAATCCGGTTGATAAACTCCGGTTTAAACAGCCTTCTGACTTCTTCCATAACATTGGATTTCATCTTATCATAATTCTGCTTCTCTGTTTCTCCTGAGGCAAATCCAAGATTCTTTGGTTCCATAATTCTCTGTGCACCAGCATTCGAAGTCATAATCAGAATAGTATTTTTAAAACTTACTTTCCGTCCTTTGGAATCGGTAATGTGCCCATCATCCAGAACCTGCAATAAAATATTAAAAACATCAGGATGTGCTTTTTCAATCTCATCAAACAATACAACCGAATAAGGATTTTTGCGAATCTTCTCACTTAACTGTCCGCCTTCTTCAAATCCCACATAACCTGGCGGTGAGCCAATCATTTTGGATACGGAATGACCCTCCATGTATTCTGACATATCCACTCGTATCAGTGCACTTTCCGAACCAAACATTGCCTCTGCAAGTGCCTTGCTCAGTTCCGTCTTGCCAACACCCGTAGGACCTAGAAACAGGAAAGAACCAATCGGCCGGTTCGGGTCCTGCAACCCAACCCTGCCTCTGCGCATGGCCTTTGCTACTGCAGTTACCGCTTCTTCCTGTCCAATAACACGATGATGCAGGATAGATTCTAACTTAAGCAGTCTTTCACTTTCCTTCTCCGCCAATTTCTTCAACGGAATCTTTGTCCAGAGAGAAACCACCTCTGCGACTTCGTTTTCGCCAATCACATACTCATGCTTTACACCCTGTTTTTCCTTACGTTTCAAAGCTCGCTCATATTTCTTAATCAAGGCTTCCTGCTTCTGTCTAAGTTCCCCAGCCTGGCTAAAAGCCTCGATGCGGATAGAACGTTCAATCTGCAAATCTATCTTCTCAATCTCATCTGCCATCTGTGCCAGTTTGTCAGGCTTTGCAGCTCCGCTTAATCTGGCTGCCGCTGCTGCTTCATCAATCAAATCAATTGCCTTATCCGGCAGATTCCTGTCATTGATATAGCGTGCCGACAAATTAACTGCTGCTGAAATTGCTTCCGGTGTAATCGTAACTTGATGATGCTCTTCATATTTGTGGGCAATCCCCTTTAAGATATTCTCCGCTTCTTCTATTCCTGGCTCCTCAACGGTAACCGGCTGGAATCTTCGTTCCAACGCTGCATCTTTCTCAACATATTTACGATACTCTGCGATGGTAGTGGCTCCAATTAACTGTATCTCACCTCTTGCCAGTGATGGCTTAAGGATATTGGATGCATCAATCGCCCCCTCTGCACCGCCTGCACCAATGATGGTGTGCATTTCGTCCAGAAAAAGAATAACATTCCCATCTTCAATGACTTCCCGGATAACTCTCTTGATGCGCTCCTCAAATTCACCCCGGTATTTACTGCCAGCAACCATACCAGACAAATCCAGAGTCAGCACCCGCTTTCCCTGTACGGTAAAAGGAACCTCTCCTGCCACAATCTTTTCTGCAAGACCTTCCACCACTGCTGTTTTACCAACTCCCGGCTCACCAATCAAGCATGGATTGTTCTTCGTTCTTCTACTCAGAATCTGAATCACACGACGAATTTCATCTTCTCTGCCAATAACAGGGTCAAGTCTGCCCTCCCTGGCAAGCGCAGTCAAATCTCTGCTGTACTGCTCTAAGATAGAAGTTCCGCCTTTTTTCTTATTCTGTCTTCTTCCTAAATCTTCTTTATAAAGGGACTTATCTTCTCCCATGGCTGCCAATGTTTCCACATACAGCTTCTGAACCGAAATTCCCATGGTATTCAATAATCTGACCGCTACATTCTCTCCCTCTTTCAGCAGGGCAAGCAAAATATGCTCCGTTCCGGTCTTATCACTCTGAAAGCGTTCTGACTGTTTATGTGCCTCTTCCAATACCTTCTCGGCTCTTGGGGAATACCCATCACGCTCTGCTAACATCACAGAACTCTCTGGAGCAAGCAGCTCCTCTATCATATCAAGCAACTGCTGTTCCTTCACTCCGCCATTCTCTAAGACAACCGATGCAACACCTGTGTCTTCTTGAAGTAAACCCAGCAGAATATGCTCTGTTCCCACATAACTCTGTCGTAAATTTCTGGCTGCCTTGCCTGCAAGTGCCAGTGCTTTCTTCGCCTTATCCGTAAATTGTGGCTGCATGGTTATACTCCTCCATAATCCTCATATATTTCATCTATAAGAGCATGCACTTCTTCTCTGGAAATATTCTTACAACTGGCTTCTGCCAGAAGCACTCTCAATTCTTTCCCCATTTCTTCCATTGCACGTATCTTATCAATGTCAATGGATATGACTGCTCCTTTTCTTCTGTCAACCTTAACAAATCCATCCTGTTTCAAAACAGAATAGGCTTTGTTAACCGTATGCATATTGATTCCGATACTATCTGCAAGCTGCCTCACAGATGGGAGTGCATCCCCCTCTCTGAATCTTGAAGTGGCTATTCCTAAAACAATCTGATTCCTAAGCTGCAGATATAATGCTTCATCACTGTTAAAGTCAATTTCTATTATCATACTTTCTCCGTTTTACTAAGACCCGGCCATCTGTTATATCTACATTATAACAAAGAGACGGTTTGTTTTCAACCGCCTCTTGCGCTTTCTCCATATCTTATTTTCGTCAATCTTTATCATTCATGTTCAGAAACTCAAACTCGAAATCATCATCATCGATTAAGAAATTTTTCGCTTTTCGCTTAGGCGCTGTTTTTACCGGAACTTCAACAGCCGGTTCTTCCTCATAAGTCACTTCCTTCTTCGGAATCATCTTATCGGTCTGGGAAACATTTTTTCTTACCGCCTGTCTTTCCATCTGTGCTTGTGCTCTGCGAACCGGTTCTTCCTCTCTTGGTGCTGTCTGTGCAGGTTTCTGCGTTGCTTTCGGTGCGGCTTTTGGAGCAGTTCTTGTCTGCACACGAGGTTCTTCCTGCTCAACCACTACTCTGCGTGGTGCTCTGCGTACTGGTTCTTCCTCATCTTCTTCGTCCTCATCTTCTTCGTCGTCTTCATAATCTTCGTAGTAAGCATCCCGCAGTTTGAAAATCATTATCGTCATGGCAACTGCCAGAACAATAATCACTGCAATCATAATGATAATCACAATTCTCTGTTTTGCAACCGTTGCTGCATCCAGGGAATCATTGATGCTCTGAGCGTGTGCTGCTGCCAACACTTCCTCTAATTTCTGTCTGTTTCCTTCCAGATTATTATAAAGATACCACTCATATTCACCATTTTCATTTGTGGTATACACCACTTCGTAATCTTTATTCTCTGCCGGTTCTTCGGTTACCGCTTCTTCTTCCTGCGGTTCTTCCGTTTCCTGTGTTTCTTCTACCGGAACCACATCTCCAAGCTGTACTAAATCAGAACGGATATAACCAGTCTTCTCGGTACCATCTGTACCTGTGAAAGTAACGTAATACCATGTTTTTCCATTGGAAGGGTCATCTGACTGGCCGCTTACTATCACAGAAGTATTCTGAGGTATATTATCTACTACTCCATTTTCCGTAGAAGCACCACTTCGGATTTTCGCTTTTTCTACGGAAACCGTTGCATACTGTGCCTCCATTCCTGTTTCCGGCTGATTCGCTGCACCGGTGGAAGAAGTCTGGCTGGTTTCACTAGCAGCAACTTCATTATTGGCTGCTTCTTCATTGCCTGCTGAGGACTGTGCATTTTCTGTCGGCAGATTTGCTGCGGAGCTGTCTACCTCAACCAAATCGGCACGAATATAACCCTTGGTATTGGCATTTACAACCACTTCATACCAGGTTGTGCCGGAAGCATCTGTTACCTTCTTCGTCAGGGTAATCTTTGCGCCTCTGGCTGTGCTTCCGACTACGGTACTGTTTACGTCTGTTGCCTGCCGCAGATTCGCTGTTTCCGCAATGACCTTTCCTGTGGTTTCTGCAAAGCAGACATTTTTCTGTGTCAGAAAGAAAACCATTGCACAAGCTGCAATCACCATGCTCTTACCAATTTTCTTTCCTTTATTTCTCCATAACTTTTTCATTTTGTTCCCCTTTGCCTTTTTCTTTGGTTCTGGTTTCTGTCTAGTTATTTCGGATAAAACGTTTTGCACCATCTTCGCCTTTTGGATGTTCGGTACTGTAACCCATAACCATCTTGTCCTGATTTTTCCGAAGCATTTCTTCATAATTCTTGTTGTAATTTGCTTCGCATTTCGGACAAAATCTTCCAGAACGAATGCTGGCTCCGCACATTTCACAACTGATGAAGGTTTTTGAGCCTGCCGCTACTTCCAGTCTGGACTCCCGAAGCATGGTACGGATTGTTTTCTGCTGCACTCCGGTTGCTTCCGATGCCTGCGCGGAGGTTGCACCTGCATGCTTCTCAATGTAATTACGGACTTTGCCATAATCATCATAATCCAGAAAACCGCAGTCCTCACACTTGTACTCTCCAACCCCTTTAAAAATCATAATCCCACCACATTCCTTGCACTGCGTAGGACGATTATATACATCATTGTTCTTGTAATCTTTTAACGTTTTTACACTACTCATCTGCAATACTCCTATGCTTCATCAATTGCCTTTCCAATGTCTGTACGCATATATTTATTTTCAAAAGACACCCATTTGGTTGCCTCGTAAGCATTCGCTCTTGCTTCTTTCAAATTTGCTCCGGTAGCTGTAATTCCCAGTACACGACCGCCATTTGTCACAATGCCTTTCTCGGTCTGTTTGGTTCCGGCATGGAAACAATAATACCCTTCTTTCCCTTCAAAGTTCTCCAAACCTTCAATTAAGAAACCTTTTTCATAAGAAACTGGATATCCGTCAGATGCCAGAATCACACACACTGCTGCATTGTCTTCAAACTGCAGGTCAATCTGGTCCAATGTTCCATCGATACATGCCTCCACCACATCAATCATATCATTTTTCATACGCGGCAGAACAACCTGTGCCTCCGGGTCACCAAAACGGGCATTATACTCTAAAACCTTCGGTCCCTTTGGCGTTAACATCAGTCCAAAGAAAATAACCCCTTTAAAAGTTCTTCCTTCTGCTGCCATTGCATCTACGGTTGCCTGATAAATATATTTTTTACAAAATTCATCTACTTCTTCTGTATAGAAAGGGCTTGGTGAAAAGTTACCCATGCCACCCGTATTCAGTCCTTCATCACCATCTTTGGCACGTTTATGGTCTTGGGCAGAGGACATAATCTGTATGGTCTTGCCATCTACGAAAGACAATACAGATACTTCCCTTCCTGTCATAAACTCTTCGATAACCATGCGGTTGCCTGCTGTACCGAATTTCTTGTCTTCCATGATTTCTTTTACACCGGCTCTGGCTTCTTCCAGTGTGTTACAAATCAATACACCTTTTCCCAGTGCCAGACCATCTGCTTTCAAAACAATCGGCATATCTACGGTTTCCAGATAAGCAAGTGCTGCCTGTGGGTCATCAAAGGTTTCATAAGCTGCTGTAGGAATGTTGTACTTCTTCATCAGGTCTTTGGAAAACGCCTTGCTGCCTTCCAGAATTGCCGCATTTTTTCTTGGTCCAAAAACACGCAGTCCTGCTGCTTCCATTTCATCTACCAGACCACCTACTAAGGGGTCATCCATGCCAACAATCGTAAGGTCGATAGCATTTTCTTTTGCAAAAGCAACCAGCTTGTCAAACTCCATTGCTCCAATCGGAACACACTCTGCAATCTGACCGATACCGGCATTGCCCGGTGCACAATATATTTTATCTACCTTTGCACTTTTTGCTACGCTTACTGCAATCGCATGTTCTCTGCCACCGCTTCCTACGATTAAAACTTTCATTCTGCCAACCATACCTTTCCGTTTTTTACTGATACTTTTCCATTGGCAATCAAATCAATTGCCTGCGGCATAATCTGCCATTCTGCCTGTTCCATAACTCTTTTCTGCAAAATTTCCGGAGTATCCCCCGCTTCTACGTCAACTGCCTTCTGTAAAATAATTGGACCGGTATCCGTTCCTTCA
>CAYVUF010000114.1:0-7060 GCA_964454605.1 uncultured Bacteroides sp. | reverse complement strand
GCTCTTACAGCATGCGGAAGTGAAGAAACAACCAATGAAACTGCAGCAGAAAGCACAACAGAAAGCACAGACGAAACAGCAACAGACAGCGCAAGCACAGAAGGCGCAGCAGCAACTGGTGAAGTTGAGGCAATCAGCTTGAAAGTATGGTGTCCGGAAGAAGAAATGGAAATTACTCAGCAGATGGCTGAAAGCTTTCAGGAGGCACATCCTGAGTATGATATCACATGGGATATCGCAGTAGTAGGTGTCGATGAGTCCAGTGCAAATCTTTCAACAGATGCAGATGCAGCGGCAGACGTATTCCAGATGCCTTCAGGATCTATTACTGGATTGGTAGAATCTGGTCTTCTGTTACCTATCGCTTATGACATTGATAATGTAAAAACTCTTTATGGTGAAGGTGCAATTGAGGCATGTAGCAAGGATGATATAATGTATGGTATTCCTTCTACACCAAACAGCTGGTTTATGTTTTACAATAAGAGCCTTTATACGGAGGATGAGGTAAAATCTCTGGAAACTATGATGGCAAAAGACATGGGAGCAGATTGCTACAACTTCTCCTGCCAGATTTCCAACTCCTGGTACATTGAAGCATTCTTCTATGCAATGGGATGTAATATCTTTGGACCTGATGGAACAGATCCTAACGTATGTACATGGAATGATGAGAATGGTGTGAAAGCAGGTAACTATCTGATTGAATTAGCAAGCAATCCGAAGTATATCGAAGATAAAGATGGTATTGCAGGTGCGCTTTTTAAAGATGGTAAGCTTGGTGCTCTTTGTTCTGGTGTATGGTCTGCACCTGAATTGAGAGAAGCTGTTGGCGATGATTTAGGTGCTGTAGCACTTCCTACTATCAACATCGAAGGTCAGGATTATCAGTTAAAGAACTTTGCAGATTACAAGTGCTTCTCTGTTAAATCCAACACAGCACATCCACTTGCAGCACAGCAGTTCGCACAGTGGCTGGGTAATGAAGAAAATCAGCTGACTCGTTATCGGGAATGTGGGGAATCTCCTTCTTGTTTAAGCTTACAGGATGATCCTGCACTTGCAGAAGATGAAGCTACTGCAGCATTGATTGCGCAGACTCAGTATACACCTCAGCAGCCTGTTATCTCTCAGATTTCTGAGTACTGGACTCCAGCACAGGCTCTTGGTGAAGGAATTGTCAGCGGTGAGATTACTTCGGATAATCTTCAGGAGAAACTGGATCAGTGCGTAACAGCTATTACAACTGTAGCTGTAGAATAATTGGCAAAGCGATAACTATTAAATTAGTAATATGATGATAGATGGACTGTTTCATGAAATAAGCAACTGATTTTATCTTGAAACAGTCCGTTTTGTCTAATATAACAAACAGAGTGCGGATTGGGTAATGTGGAGGTATGGAATGATGAAAAATTCCAAGAATAGACAACAAAAAAATGGTTTGTTTTCCATTTTTAAAAAAGGAGATATATTCTCCAAGCTCTCTTTTTTTATCTGGGGTCTTTCTAATTTGGCGAGAGGACAGATAATCAAAGGATTGATGTTTCTTGTAATAGAAATTGTATATGTTTTATATATGGTACAGTCCGGTGTCGGACATTTATTGAATCTGATTACGTTAGGCACCAAAGAACAAGAGATGGTGCTGAATGCGGAACTTGGCATTTATGAGGTTATACAGGGTGATAACTCTATGTTAATCCTGTTGTATGGTGTCGTAACATTAGTTGTTTCATGTGTTGTTATAGCAGTCTGGCTTGTATCCATTTTCTCAGGGGAACTGGCTAGACAATATAAGTTGAAGAATAAGAAAGTTCCTAATATTATTGAAGATATTAAAGCGTTATTTAATAGCAATATACATAGATTATTTTTATTTATTCCTGCGGTTGGAATACTGATATTTACGGTAATGCCTTTGCTTTATATGATTTTGATTGCATTTACTAGTTATGATGGTGCACATCAGCCACCCGGAAACTTATTTGATTGGGTTGGCTTGAGAAATTTCCAAAGGTTGTTTGCATCTGCAGATTCATTGTCTGCAACTTTCTGGCCTGTATTTGGTTGGACAATTATCTGGGGATTTGTGGCAACTTTTTCCTGTTATTTTGGAGGAATGTTCCTTGCGATGCTGATCAATTCAAAGGGGATTGCAGGAAAGAAGGTTTGGAGAACTATTTTTGTTCTCACGATGGCGATACCTGCATTTATCTCTCTACTGGTAGTATCTACCATGCTTGGCGAGAAAGGAATTATCAACATATTATTACAGCAGTGGGGATTTACTACAGAAGCATTGCCATTCCTGACCAATGAACTTTGGGCGAAATGTACGATTATTGTTGTAAATCTATGGATTGGTATTCCAGTTACCATGTTGATGACTACCGGTATTCTGATGAACATTCCGGCAGAATTGTATGAAAGTGCCAAAATTGACGGTGCGAATCCATTTGTTCAATTTGTTAAAATTACATTTCCTTATATGTGGTTTATTACTACACCGTATTTGATTTCTAACCTGATTGGTAACTTTAATAATTTCGGTGTTATCTACTTCCTCACAGGAGGCGGACCGCTGACACTGGATTACTATAAGGGAGCAGGTAAGACGGATTTACTGGTAACATGGTTGTATAAACTGACAAAGGATAGTGGTGACTATAACCTTGCGTCAACAATCGGTATTGTAATATTTATTGTTTCGGCGACAGTTTCATGGATTACATATTCAAGATCAAAAGCTTTGAACAATGAGGAGGGATTCCAATAATGAAAAAGACAGTAATCGGATTAAATCTGAAATATTTCAAAGTGGCGTTTATTGCAAGTGTTTTGAGTGCATTAAGTCTGCTCCTTCCTTTTATAACGATGGAGAACAAGAGTGTATGGAGCATCGGTGTTCTGCAGCAGTTGATGGAGACAGGGCAACTTGGTAAAATGGGTGTAGTCCTTTTAGTTAGTATAGTGGCTACCATTGCAGTAGTTGCATTTGCGATTATTAATTTACTGAATGCATCTGTTGTTGGGGTAAGATTATGGATTGTATTTTGTGCCATTCAGACTGCTTGCAATGTGTTGTTAATGTTTGGTACAAAGCTTATGATTGACGGCGTGGGGATTTTTTCTGAACCATTTTTAGTAAAATGTTTTGGAATGGGATATTGGATTGGCATTATTGTTTCTTTTGTAGGATTGTTTTTTACAATGAAGACTGCCAAAATGAATCCGGGATATATCGTGCTTGTGATTATGAGTGTTGTATGGTTGTTCCCTATTGTCTGGATATTGCTTACCTCATTCCGTGCAGAGCAGGGATATTATGTAGGCTATTTTATTCCTAAAGGATTTACCTTGCAGAATTATATTGACCTTTTTACATCGGAGAGTGTTATTCCATTTGCGACATGGTGGATGAATACTTTTATTGTAGCAATTATTTGTTGTTTACTGAATACTGTTATTATTTTAGCAACAGCATTTGTTTTAAGTAGAACTCGTTTTACTGGACGTGTTACCATCATGAAGGTCATGATGATTATCGGTATGTTCCCTGGCTTCATGTCTATGATTGCAGTATACAATATTTTAAAAGGAATGGGTTTGGCACAGACCTTGGTAGCGTTGATTATTATTGGTGTTGCCGGTGCAGCTATGGGATATCAGGTATGTAAAGGATTTTTTGATACGATGCCGAAATCACTGGATGAAGCAGCCATTATTGATGGTGCCACCAGATTCCAGATTTTTACAAGAATCATTATGCCATTGTCAAAGCCTATGATTATTTATACCATGTTAACATCTTTCCTGGGACCTTGGTCAGATTATATTTTCCCAAGTATGTTATTTGGTGATAAACAGGCATCTTACACCGTAGCGGTTGGTTTGAAATGGATGACTGATTTTAGAAGAATTGAAGCATATTATACACAGTTCGCAGCCGGTTCCATTCTGGTTGCAGTACCGATTGTAATCTTATTCATCTTCTTACAGAAGTATTATGTAGAAGGTTTATCAGGTGCAGTAAAAGGCTAAGAAAATGTATAGCAGAGGTGAAGTATGAAGAAACAGAAGAGGATACGGGAGAAAAAGATTACGAAGGGTGGAACGGAAAACAAATTTGGAAAGGGTGTTGGGATTCATGGCATACAGTTCAAAATGTCGGTTATTTTCCTGATTCCTGTTATCGGTATCATTTCGCTTGGAATAATCAGTTATCAACAGGCCTCTTCTGTTGTAATTGAGAATAGCAAGATAGCGACACAGCAGACCATCAGTATGCTGGCCGAATATTATCAGACACAGTTTGAAGCGATACAGGCGCAGATTAGTGTATTTAATCTGGATGCCGATGTCCAAGAGTATATGGCAGGAGATTATGAACTTTCCAGTACTATGTCTTTACAGTTCCGGAATGCCTTTGAAGATAATGTAAAACGTAGAGTGTGGGGAGATAGCAAACTTGTTGGTATGCAGTTTATTGCAAGTGGGGCGCAGTCAGTGTTTTCTACTACCGGTTTTACCAATGAGAATGCATATACACAATTGTTGGAAACGACAGAAGGTCAGAAATTAGTAGAACAGGAAAACCAATATATATGGTTTGGCAGAAATGCACAACTGGATGAACTTTTAGGTGTTAAGCCGGATGAATACCTTTTGAGAGTTGGTATTTTGCTCAATAATGATGCGGGTATGGGATTTGCGGAAGTGACAGAAAAAATGATGTCTTCCGTAATGGAAGGACTGGATTTCGGTGAGAACAGTATTGTCGGTATTTTAACAGCAGATGGAACAGAGCTTTCTTATGATGGTACGGATTTCAGCACAGCTGGGGGAGTGTTTGAAGGATATCTGACGGAGGCGAAAAATGGAACGTCAGAGGAATATGTTGAGTACAATGGGGAAAGTTATCTGTTCTTATATGCGCCGGTGGTAGAAGGTCAGGTAGATGCCTGCGTTCTGATTCCGGAAAACTATTTTCGGAATCAGACAGAAGTTATCCGGAATACTGCCATTCTGGTTGCTGCTGTTGTGGCAGTTGTAGTAGTTGTTATTGGTAATATTTTTGCCAGAAGTCTTGGAAAAAGTATACGCAGTATTAACAAGACGTTAGGAAAAATTGCGGCAGGTAATCTTACTGTCAGAATGAATCTGAAAAGAAAAGATGAGTTCAGACTTTTGGCGGACAGTGTCAATAATATGGCGGACAATGTTAGTGGTCTGGTACAAGAGGTCAGACAGGCAGGAAACGTGTTATTGGATGATGCCCAGGAGGTTGCAGTGGCATCCGGTAAATTCGTGGAATCTGCGGATACGATTAACAATTCGCTGGGAGAGATTGAGATTGGTGTAGAGCAGTTGAACAGCAGCTCGGAAAACAGCCTGTCACAGATGCAGGTGCTGGCATCACAGTTTGAAAGGGTGAACCAGAATGCTGCACACATCAGTGAAGCGGCATATCATACCAATGATGCCATTACGAATGGTCTGGAAACTATGCAGAGTCTGAAAGAGAAAACCGGTGAGTCCACACAAATGATGACAAAGGTTTCGGAAACAATGGGTTCTCTGCAGGAACGTATTGACCATATTGGACTGATTGTCAATGCAATTGATGATATAGCAGAGCAGACAACCTTATTGTCACTTAATGCTTCTATTGAAGCAGCAAGAGCTGGAGAATCCGGCAGGGGATTTGCGGTTGTAGCAGATGAAATTCGTAAACTGGCGGACCAATCTCTGATATCGGCGGGAGAAATCCGCAAGATTATTGAAGAAATCACACTTCAGACGAAGGAAGCAGGAGAGTCCGTTGACAATGCTGCAACCAGCGTGGATGAACAGTCTGAGGTGGTCGCTTATACAACGCAATCATTCTATGAGATGAATGAGCAGACCCAGATATTGACTGCGAAGGTACAGGAAATTCTTCTCTATATCCAGGATATGGAGAAAGCAAGAGTTACAACAGAAGATGCCATGCAGGGAATCTCGGCTGTTGCAGAACAAACGGAGGCAAGTGCTATCAACGTGCATAAGTCTACAGAAGAGCAGGCAGAAGAGGCATTGAAACTGCAGCGGTCTACCGAACGGTTGAATGAATGGGCAGAAAAATTGAAGACAGCTATTTCACAGTTTTCTGTGAATGAAGATGAAAAATAAGATGTTTTGATTCTATGCGCATCCTCTTTTAATGAAAGAAACTTTGATTAAAAGGCGGATGCGCATTTTTGCGTGATAGGAAACCACACATAAGTTATGGATGAAGGAGCATATAGAAATATGACAAAAAGACTGATTGGAATCTGCGGAGTGCGCATTTTTGAACAGAATGTGATGCCGTTTATTCAGATGCTGAAAAGAGAAGCAGAACAGAATGGTTTTCAGTTGATTTCTTTTATTGGCAGTACGAATAATCAAGAAGACACAGATGAAATAATTGGGCAATATCAGCTTGTAGAGCTGGCGGAATATGTGGATATGTGCGCATTGGTTATTTTGTCGGAAACCATTCTGAATGAGAGTATGATTCAGAAACTGGTGGATTTAGGGAAAAAGAAGAATATCCCGATTTTTTCCCTGGACAGAAAAGTAGAAGGATGCTATAACCTGCTGTTTGACAATGAAACGTGTTTTGAACAAATTGTCCGCCATGTGGTAGAAGACCATGGATGCAGACACGTGAATATGATTTCGGGAGATAAGGGACACTTTTTTTCGGAAGAGAGAATTGCTGTTTACCGGAAAGTGTTGGAAGAAAATGGGATTCCTTTTGAAGAGGAACGGATTGGTTATGGAAATTACTGGGAACGTCCGGTAGCGGAAGTGGTACAGCGTTTTCTGGACAGCAGATTGCCCTTTCCGGAAGCCATAGTCTGTGCAAATGATATTATGGCGCATGCCGCGATTTCGGTACTGAATGAACATGGTTATGAAGTGCCCGAAGATATTATTGTCACCGGATATGATGGAACCAAAAATGGAAATATTTTTATTCCATCTTTGACAACAGGGACTCCGGATTATGAGAAAATGATAGCCTTTATGA
>CAYVUF010000113.1:0-7064 GCA_964454605.1 uncultured Bacteroides sp. | reverse complement strand
GGAGTATGCAGCAGAACAGAAAGCGATTGAGAAACTGGGCGAAAATCATGTATATTTTCTGCCTTATCTGATGGGTGAGCGTTCTCCTCATAACAATCCGAATGCCAGAGGTACTTTTATTGGTATGACAATGGACACCACAAGAGCAGATATGACACAGGCGGTTTTGGAAGGCGTTGCATTTGCACTTCGTGATTCTTTTGAGGTGGCAAAATCACTGGGAATCGAGATAGAGAGAACGAAAATCTGCGGTGGCGGTGCGAAGAGTCCTTTGTGGAAAAAGATGATTGCCAATATTTTAAATGTGAAAGTAGATGTTATCGAAAGTGAAGAAGGTCCTGCAATGGGCGGCGCAATGCTGGCAGCAGTGGCATGTGGTGAATATGCCAATGTAGAAGAAGCAGCGGCAAAGATTGTGAAGGTAGTAGATACCGTAGAACCAGAAGCAGAGCTGGTAGAGAAGTATGAAGCACGTTATCAGCAGTTTAAAGAAATTTATCCAGCCTGCAAAGAGCTTTTTGATAAGATTCAGTAAGAAAACAGAATACCAAACATAGAGGAAGGAGAAGTTCCCATGGAAATTAAGAAAATTACGGATGCTGCATTTCGTAAATATGGCAGAGTGGTACAGGAGATTGATTTTAGTGAATTGACAGAAGCCTTACTAAAAGATACTCCATTGCCGGAAGGTGTGGCATATGAGCCATCCATTGAGAAATTAGAGGCAACTGGAACTGCCAGAGAACTGCAGAGAAGAACTTATGGAGAACTGCCGATTCAGGTAGGATACTGCAACGGACACAATTATAAGCTGAATGCAGTAGAGTATCATAGAAGTTCAGAAATCAATGTGGCAGCAACGGATGCTATTTTAATCTTAGGTATGCAGCAGGATATTACAGATGATTTTACCTATGATACAGGACGGATGGAAGCCTTTTTTGTACCAGCAGGGACAGCAGTTGAAATTTATGCAACAACACTTCATTATGCACCTTGCAGTGCGAGTGCAGAGGGATTCAAGGTTGGAATCGTTTTGCCGGCAGGAACTAATTATCCATTAAAAGAAGCACATCAGGGTTGGGAGGATTCTCTTCTGACAGCCCAGAACAAATGGCTGATTGGACATGAAGAAGGTGGTCTGGATGCCGGTGCACATATTGGTTTGACAGGCAAAAATCTGGATATCAGAGATTAATGTAAAAACATATACCGGTAGACCCGGTTAAAAGGAGGATATAAAACTATGAATAATTTACCAAAAGTAAAAATCGGTATTGTAGCAGTAAGTCGTGACTGTTTCCCGGCATCTTTGGCAGTGAACAGAAGAAAAGCATTAGTAGAAGCATACAAAAAGGCTTATGATGCATCTGACATTTATGAATGTCCTGTTTGTATTATCGAAAGTGAAATCGATATGGTGAATGCGTTGAAGGACATCAAAGACAATGGATGTAATGCGCTTTGCGTATATCTTGGAAACTTTGGTCCTGAAATTTCGGAAACATTACTGGCAAAACATTTTGATGGACCTAAAATGTTTGTAGCGGCAGCAGAAGAATCCCAGAATGATTTGATTCAGGGACGTGGTGATGCTTATTGTGGTATGTTGAATGCAAGTTATAACTTGAAACTTCGTAACGTAAGAGCATACATTCCGGAATATCCGGTAGGGGATGCAGAAGACTGCGCTAAGATGATTAACGAGTTTGTTCCGATTGCCCGCGCTATCGTTGCACTTTCCAGCTTAAAGATTATTTCTTTTGGTCCAAGACCACTCAACTTCTTAGCTTGTAATGCACCAATCAAACAGCTTTACAATCTGGGTGTTGAAATTGAAGAGAACTCTGAACTGGATTTATTTGAGGCATTTAAGAAACACGATAATGACCCTCGTATTCCAGAAGTAGTGAAAGATATGGAAGCAGAACTGGGTGACGGAAATAACAAACCAGAAATCCTTCCAAAACTTGCACAGTACGAATTAACATTACTTGACTGGGTAGAAGAACATAAAGGTTATAGAGAATATGTTGCCATTGCAGGAAAATGCTGGCCGGCATTCCAGACACAGTTTGGCTTCGTTCCTTGCTATGTAAACAGCCGTCTGACAGGCAGAGGTATTCCGGTATCTTGTGAAGTAGATATTTACGGATGCTTAAGTGAGTTTATTGGTGAGGCAGTAAGTGATGATATTGTTACCTTACTGGATATCAATAACTCCGTACCGAAGGATATGTACAAAGAATCGATTGAAGGAAAATTTGATTACAAATTTACGGATACCTTCATGGGATTCCACTGTGGAAATACCTGTTCTCAGAAATTAACAAAACACAGCATGGAATATCAGATGATTATGGCAAGAAGCCTTCCGGAAGAAGTAACACAGGGTACTTTGGAAGGAGATATTGTTCCAGGTGATATCACATTCTATCGTTTACAGAGTACAGCAGACAATATTCTGCGTGCTTATGTAGCAGAAGGTGAAGTACTTCCGGTAGCAACCAAATCTTTCGGTGGCATTGGTGTATTCGCTATTCCAGAGATGGGAAGATTCTATCGTCACGTATTGATTGAGAAGAATTATCCTCATCATGGTGCAGTTGCTTTTGGACATTATGGAAAAGCACTTTATGAAGTATTTAAATATATCGGTGTGGATGTAAGCGAAATTGGTTACAATCAGCCAAAGAGCCTGCCATATCCAACAGAAAATCCATTTGCATAAGAAGAAAAGTTGATAAGAAAAATGGAAAAGAAAAGACTTTTTCTAAGCGAAGAGATAAAACAAGGCGGCATAGTTGAAAAGCTATGCCGCCTTATTCTATCTTGTTATTTTTTTAAGTAATGCTATTCAGAGTAGCATCTTCTGTATTGGTTTTGGTATAGGTTCCGGTGCTTGTATAAGTTTTGGTAGTAACAGAAGCACCTCCGTTTGCATAACGATACAATTTGCTGGCTTTGGCAGATACTTTATCTGCGAAGGAACCAGTACCGGAAAAAAGACTTTTCAGAGTTGTAACATTTGCTTTTTTGAAAGTATCTTCATTCAAAGATAAAGTACGGTCTGTGTTCATGGTAATCCCAGCAGTGCTTAACAATTTGAAATTAGCATAAGTTGTGTCATTCAACCAGTCCGCCTGCTTGCGCACATTACTGATCTCACTGTTGGATGCGCTTTTTATCATGGAGTTGTAATTTTCCACAAAGGAGGAAACACTCTTGTATAAAGAATCCATGTTTTCGGTTGTGTATTCTTCCGTATTTAATTTTTCTGCACTTTTGTAACAATCACTGGCAGAGGTTGTTGTTTTCGTATCTTTTTTCTCTTTTTCGGACACAGAGGATGTTTCGTCTGCTTCTTCCTGTTTCTGATAATAAGCCTTGAGCATTTTGCCATAGCTTCCGTTTTTGATGGAGGCATAGTCGGTCAAAAGTGTTGTACCATCAAATGCACTGGAACTGCCAGCAGAAGATGTACCGGAACTTAATAAGTTGGAATAAACATCTCCCTGACCGGAAGTTAATCCTGTTAAACTAATTGCCATAATCACCACTCCTTTGATTTCTATTTGACATCCATGTCGGTTTATTCATATCATATTACTTTTGCCTATAACTATTTCTTATGTATATTATCTCGGTTTTTTTTAGGTTTTGTAAAGAGGTAAATGAAAAATATTTACTTTTTTTGCAGACCAGGAAAGAAAAACAGCATCTATAATAGCATATATATTAGTAATGGATTCCATAAAGGAGATTTCTGTGAGAAAAGAGAAGAAAACATGGGATGAGAAAGTGAAGCTGATTCTGGAAGAACTGGAAGAGCAGATTGCGGCAGAAAATACAGAGAATGATGCAGACAAAGATAATTATAAGTCTAAAAAGCGATGGAAGAAAAAAATGTTTCAGCAGGAGATTCTGATACAGGCAGCAAAGTCGGCTGCGTTTTTGCTTACAACCGTAGCTCTGATTCAGGGAATTGTCCGGTTTGTACCAGATACGATTACCGTCAGTAATTCAGTAGATGGCAGAGAGTTGCCGATTTATTGCGTAGAAACTGATAAAAAGCAGATTGCGCTCAGTTTTGATGCGGCATGGGGCAATGAAGATACTGCTGCTATTTTGGAGATTTTAAGAAAACAGGATGTGAAGGTAACTTTTTTTATGACCGGGGGATGGGTAGAATCTTATCCAGATGATGTGAAAGCTATTCTTGCGGATGGACACGACCTTGGAAATCATAGCGAGAACCATAAAAATATGTCCCAGCTTTCGGATAGTGAATGTGAAGAAGAACTGATGGCAGTACATAGAAAAGTACAGGAATTGACCGGATATGAAATGTTTTTATTCAGACCGCCATATGGAGATTATGACAATGATGTCATAAACGTGGCGAAAAAATGCGGCTATTATCCAATTCAGTGGGATGTTGATTCGCTGGACTGGAAGGACTACGGGGTAGATTCCATCATTCAGACAGTAACCGGGCACAAGCATCTGGGAAATGGAAGCATCATTCTGTGTCATAACGGTGCCAAGTATACAGCACAGGCATTGGAAACCCTTATTACAACCTTGAAAGAACAGGGGTATGAGTTTGTGCCAATCTCCCAGTTAATCTACAAAGACAAATATCATCTGAACCACGAAGGGCGGCAGATATCCAATTAGTCCATAGCTTCTGCTGCTAATCGGATATCTTTTTTGGACGATTTTTGTCGATAGCCTGCGCAATCTGTTTTTTAACATTGGTGTATTTCTTTTCCGGAATGGGCAGAACTACACCAGTGGATAACGTCACGAAGAAACGCTCAACAGACCGGATATAAAGAGGATTTACAAGATAACATATGTGAGTCCGAATCAGAATGTCAGAGCATTTTTTATAAATTTCAGAAACGGATTCGGAACTATAAAAATCATTCTGCATGGTATGAATAACACAACCTGGGCGTTTACTTTCAATATAAAGAATTTCTCTGTCAGACAGATATAACAATTCATGGTTTGCGCCTTTGGCAGAGAAATGTTTACAGCCAGCAGAAGCAATATAAGACTGGGCAAAAGGCGTGTAGGTAAAATTGTTAGGATAAATTGTGTCTTTTTCGTGTGAAGGCAGGGCATTTGCAATAAAACAGGTGAGAATCAAAGGTTCCGGTTCTGTTTTCATTTTCTTTTTGGTTTTAATATCATTTGTCCACGAAAGAAGAATACGCTGATTGCAGCGGATGACTTCTCCATTAGGATAGAAGGAATCTACAATAAAAGTCATCAGAATATCACATTGTACACTGGTGGAATGAATAATGTGGCTTTTCAGACCCAGCAAATGAAAAGTTAGGTTGTTAGTGTCTTTCATGTAAGCCCGTACCATAGCTTCTTTCGTATAGATAACCTGTCCGTCTAAAGGTCCAATCCACAGAACATTTGGATGAAGTGCATTTAAAAATGGTTCTACATCATTTTGGTAATATTTGACTAAAATTTTCATGGATTTTTCTTGTAATTCTTTTGGATTCATCTGTTTTTCTCCTGCTAAACATATATTTGGCTTTTTTATATTTTATAAACGGTTTGGCTCAGTAGTCAAACATTTTTTACCATAAATGAGCAATGTCTATCACATGAAAAATTGGCTAAAATATAAAAAAGGATACAACACTTTGTATAAAATGTTGTATCCTTTACTACATTTTATATATCGGAATGATTTCAAAATTCTTTAGACTTTTTTCAAAAAAATTTTTTTCGATTTTTCTGCAATTTTTTCTTTTATAAAAACAAAATTTTTAGGGGATGAGTATATCAGAGATTTGTGTTCAAAAAGACAGCATCTCGTTCATCCTGTTCAATGCCAAGATAACGTTTGGTGATTTGAAAAGAAGAATGGTTGTACAAATCCATTAAAAGGACTGGTGATGCACCTTGCTGCCATGCGTAGTAACCAAAAGTTTTGCGCAGAGAATGGCAGCTTACATGCTCTTCCATTCCACAGGCAACAGCCGCTTCTTTAATAATACGGAAAGCCTGATATCTGGAGAGGGGATTTTCTTTGCTGCGACTGCTGGAAAACAGATAAGTTTCCGGCAGTGTTTGAGAACAGTGCTGATAATAACTGATAAGCGCTTCCCGCAGAGAGTGATTGATGGGTACGATACGCATTTTATTAGTTTTCTGTTCTTTCAGACAAATGTGATTTCGTGGTATTGACGAATCAGTATGATAAACATCTTTCCACTGCAATTGCAGCAAATCACTGACTCGGAAAGCAGTATTTAATCCAATAACGATTAACGTATAGTTACGCGGATTAGGCTTTACCTTAAGATAATAGTTTTTCATTTCTTCAAGTTTTTCTCTGGTTTTAATAGGGTATGTCACACTCATATTTTTTCTCCTTTTTGACGTTTTTCGGATTTTCAGCTTATAACACAAGTATAGCAGGTTATCCTTTGCGCAGATTATGATAATACAACATTTTATACAAAAAGTTGCATGGCGGCATCCAGAGAGAAGCAAGGAGGTTTAAAAATGCTGAGATTGACAGTAAGTACAGAGGAATATTTACAGATTGGCGAGGAGATAAAAATTGTTTTTCTAGGCGGCAGCAAAAATCATCTGCGTATCATGGTAGATGCACCGAAGGAAATCAATGTTGTCAGAAGTAAAGTGGTTGAGAATAACGCCACAACCGAAGAGGAGCGTGCCCGCTTACCACACTTTTATGCAGTACCAGATTTGCCGGAACGATACCGTAAGAAGAAGGTATGGGTGAACGATTCGGCAAGGAAAGAAGAGCACGCAAAGCAATAACAGGGTAATAAACCGTCTGACCCCGGAACTGCTTTTTTAATTAACCGGTTATTAAAAATCAGTAGTTTAGGAGCGCTCGGTATATTATAGAAAAATTCGTTACGATTCACACCCTTACAGGTGATTCAGCAACCATTCGCTGCTGTGCGAAGGGTAACGAAAATGATTCATTATTCACACAATGGCAGTAAACGGATTTACTGCTGTATACACAAGGAGGTAATATTATGGTAGTACAACAC
>CAYVUF010000112.1:0-7067 GCA_964454605.1 uncultured Bacteroides sp. | reverse complement strand
AACAGGATTCCAGTACCAGAAAATCCCAACCGGTTATCGTCAGCTTTTCCTTATTTTTTACAATTTTATCCTGCATCAGCAGTCTGGATTCTTCTGCGGTACTGCTGTGGTGCATGACTGTCTGTGCATCATCTGAGTAGTTGAAATAATAGGTGATTTCTTTTCCAAAATCATTGATGCCCTTCTTGATAATCACAGGGAATTGTACCGCTGGTATTTCCACAGAAGATTCTGAGCATATAAAACGAAGAATTTCCTTCAAAATGGTCTGTTCGAAATAGCAGCCTAAGTAGGTAGCAGTTCCGCTGCCATAGTGATTGTGCGTAATGGCGGCATAGTCACCCCAGTGACGATGTTTGTAAGAAGCCAGAACTTCTGCAGTAGAAGGCTGTAATAATTCCATCCAGTAATGGACACAGTTATCGGTGTCTGCTATCTGAGACATAGCAAAATCTTTCAAACCGACATGGACTGCATCCGTAAACTGGTCGTAGGTCATACCAAAACATTCGGTTAATCCATGCGGCTGGTCGTCTGCATAGATTTTTAACATAGAATCCGAAACACCGGTTTTAAAGGTGGAAACCAGATGACCGCCTTCTTTCACGTAGTTTTCAAGTGCAGACAGCAGGGTTTCAGAAGCACTGTAAAGTGCGGGAGTAAACAACACTTTGTATTGACTGAATAAGTCGATATCTTGTTCGGATAAAATATCACATTCAATATTCAATTCATAAAGAGCATCATAGAGCCATCTTACCACATCATTATAGTCAAAATCAGAGTCTGTTTTTATTTTAAACCATTGCAGTCCGGTTAGTGCTTCGTTTGATAACAGCATGGCAACAGGTGCTTTTTTCTGAAGATTCTTTAAATGACTGCCATAATCCTTAAATTCCTGTCCAATCCGGCAGGCTTCTTTGTAGGTTGCATTTTCTTTCAGATTATGACTTAGTACGCCTTTCCAGTAGGATTCGATGGCATTGTGAATAGAATGCCAGTGCCAGTACATGACGGAATCAGAGCCGGAAGCAATGTGGCTGAAAGCCTGTAAGCGAAGTTGTCCCGGGTAATGCAGCCATCCATGATTTCCCTGCGCTTCGGTTTCTAAAACGAGATAGTTGTCTTTTTTGATGGAATGGGCAATGGCACCGCCTAAGCTGATTTCTGCGCCGGTTAAATCCTGTGCGGATGGGTGATAGATATCCACACCTGCGACGGTCAGAGGCTTGGCAGCTTCCCACTGATTGACTTCCGACTGCAGACCATAAGAATAACCACGCCAGCTATAATCAAAGTTCTGGGTTATAAACTGGTCTGGACGAGCATATTCCTTTACAATAGCGCATTGCCATGCAAGGAAATCAGTTACCAGTTTGCGCTGGAATTTCTGGTATTCAGCACCCAGAGAGCCATTTATGGTGCCGCGCACATCTGGAAAATCTTCCCAGGCATTGATGCGGTTGCTCCAGTAATCCAGACCAAATTCATGGTTCAGGGCATCTAAGTCATTGTGAAAGATTTCTTTTAAGTACTCTACAAATTTTGCCTGTGCATAAGGGCTGCAGGTATCGTAGGATTTGGTTTCGTTATCCAACTGGAAACCAATAACGTGTTCGTAAGGTTTTACTTCTTCCAGCAGTCTGCGGATGATGATTTCTGCGTGTTTTAAGTACATTGGATGTGTAATATCCATATTCTGGCGGTGTCCATAAATCCCTTCGCCGCCATGTGTCAAAGCAATGATGTCGGGATATTTGGCTGCTAACCAGGTTGGTATGGCATACGTGGGGGTACCCACAATAACCTGAATACCATGTTTCTGGGAAGCCTGCAGCATACGGTGAAGATGTGTGAAATCAAATATACCTTCTTGCGGTTCCCAGGTACTCCACGTAGATTCTGCGATACGGATAACGTTCATATTTGCTTTTTTCATCATTTCCATATCGGTTTCGATTCTGTCGTAAGGCAGATATTCATCATAATATGCTGCCCCAAAAAATAACTTCTCTGTTTTCATAACTTTGTCCCTTTCCTGTATCCATCTTGAATAAAATAGTGTGCCCCAAATTGTATATATTTCCTATTGAAATCTGCTTGCGCAACTGATAACATGACAGAAGAGCAACCGTTTGCGCAATGTGATTATAATAATTCTACCATGAAAAGAGAAATCGGTAAAGAACGAAAACAAATTGCTGTTTCGCGGCAAATGCTCGGAAATGGAGTAACAGAATGGGTGACAAGAAACTGACGATTGGGGATATCGCAAAAGAACTTGGGGTTTCCAAGACAACTGTTTCCAGGGCAATTTCTGGAAAAGGACGTATTGGTACAGAAACCCGGGAAAAAGTTCTGCAGTATATAGAGGAACATAATTATCGGCCGAATGTAATCGCAAAAGGACTGGCACAGTCAAGAACCTTTAACATTGGTCTGGTGATACCGGGAGATTACAATGTGGTAGAACTGCCATTTTTTCAGAATTGTATGTTAGGTATCAGCAAGGTGGCATCATCCATGGACTATGATGTGCTGATATCGGTAGTCACAGAGGATGATATTTCCCAGTTACAGCGTGCGGTTATTAACCACAAAGTAGATGGAGTAATTCTGACAAGAACACTGGTGGAAGATGCTCCGGCAAAATACCTGAAAGAGATGCGGATTCCCTTTGTGGCAATCGGCAGCACCGATGACCGTTCGATAATTCAGATTGATAATGACCACTGGAGTGCGTGCAGAGAACTGACCGAGAAACTGTTAGACCAGGGGATGCGGAAAATTGCACTGATTGGTGGAAATCAGAGTTATATGGTAACCAGAAACCGATTAGGCGGTTTCCTGGATGCGTACAGAAGACAAGGGTTAGAGCCTGAGAAGGCACATATCCATCTGGATGTGGAAGAGGGGGCAGTGGTAAAAGAACTGGTACAACAGATGCTGACAGAGGGAATGGAATGTATCATTGCAATGGATGATTATTTGTGCAGTTGTATCCTGAATACCCTGCAGCAACAGCATATTTCTGTACCAGAACAGATAAAGGTAGTTTCCTTTTATGACAGTTCTTTTCTGGAAAATCATATTCCGGCGATTACTTCCATTCAGTTTGATGTGGAAGAACTTGGCAGAATGACTTGCAAAACGCTGCTGGGTATTATAGAAGGAGAGGATGTGCCAGAGAAATCCCTGCTTGGATATGATATTTCTCTGCGTGAGTCTACCTCCAATTGTGCAAAATAGATAATTTCAAAATAAATTAATAGTCAAATATTACACATTGACAAGGAGAATGCTGTTTGGTATTCTTAGTACATGAACAACCGATTGCGCAAAACAAAACACCAAACGGTACAAATGTGTAGAAATATATTTGGTTTACCGCTTGCGCATCTAAAAAGAAAAAACGACACAAAAATAGAAAAATTAAATTAAAATGGAGGGTGTCATGGAGAACAAGTTTATTGTTAACATTATCCATCGTCCGGAAATGGTTCCTGAATATGCAGAAAAAGTAACCGGACATGGCAAGGAAGAAGATATCGGAAGAAAAGCATTACTGACCGAATCTCTTGATATTTTTAAAACACAGCAGTCAATCGCACATAAGAATGGATTGAAAACAACCATTCAGATGACATATGCGTCCTTATTCAATGATGAAGCAGTGGAACTTGCAAAAGCAGACCATGAGCAGTATGGAGATGAAATTGCATTATCTTTACTTGGTTTGCCATGTGAGGAGTTTCGTGAAAAATATAAAACAAAAGATTTCTGTATCTGGATGTTCTCTATGGAAGATAAGAAAGCTATCGTTGATGATGTTTTTGGAAAATTCTATGAGCGTTTCGGATTTTATCCGGAATCAACCGGTTCTTACTACATGGATGCAGATTTAATCAACTATATCAAAGAAAAATATCCAATGGTAAAATGTGCGGTTGCAACTTGTTGGGAAGAAGGTCCGAAAGCATATCATACTTGTAATAACTCCTGGTATACTTTCATGGATGGCGGTCCATGGGCACCTTGGATTCCGAGTAAACAGAACGTACATGCTCCAGCAGCAAACGAAGCAGAGGACAGCGGCATTGTAGCCATTCCGCACTTATCTCGTGACCTGATTGCATGTTATGATGGAAATGGTTCTAACTTCGGAACACATCCGCAGAACGTACTGCGTAGTATGAGCTATGATTCCAAGACATGGGAATATCCGTATCTTTACAATCTGATTGACCAGTATCGTGACCTTGCAAAATACAACAATGGTTATGCTTACAATATGATGTTCGTAGGACCAGGCTGGATGAACAAGATGGGACGTTGGGAAGCTCCATACGAATTACTTCTGAAATCTTATGAAGATGGTATGGCTTACTATGGACAGTTGAAAAAAGAAGGCAAACTGGATGATATGACAATGGCTGAGTTTGCAGATTACTATCGTCAGAAAAAGACTTTGACAGAGCCTGAATGTGCTCTTTGGAGAGATATTTTATACGGTTCTGACAAACAGTTATTCTGGTACTGCGACCCATTCATGCGTGTCTGCGCAAATATGGACCAGGGTGGTGCGATTGTTGACTTAAGACCTTATGCAGCCAAACTGGAATGGCCGGTAGGTATCGGTACAAAACATGTAACAGATGCTTCTTATCCTTTCCTGATTCAGGAAAAATACAGAGCAGGTTACTTCACACATTATGCAGGAGAAGGTACCGTAAGAAGTGCAAAATTAACCTACAAGGGTGAAGAAGTTGACCTTTGTCTGTGCAGAACCAAAGCACATTTTTCACAGGAAGGCAATACTAGAATCTTAACACTTGACCCGGTAGATATTGAGTTCTATGATTTGACAGTGAAATTACAGACAAAGATGTACTTCGAAGAGGGCAGCTCCAATATCAAGATTGAAAGAAACATTCTGGAAATGAGCAATCCGGATGCAGAAGTAGAAATCAATGAGTATATGGTAGCATGCTATGGTACAACAGAGTATTCAGAAGATATGAGCAATATCACACTGACCTGTACAGATGGTACAAACAGCAAAGAAATCAAATACGCATACAAATGTCGTGAAGAGCAGATGGAAGGTGCAACAGAAGTTATCTCTGTGATTCCTGAAATTGAGACGAGAGTTTCTTTAAGCTGTGAGAAGAAGGATGCAGTGGGTTATATCAAAGAAGGTTATGCGTTCTCACCTATGTTTACATTAGGCTATACAACCAAGTTGAAAGATAAGGAGGTATTTGCAACATGGCTCAATCTGGCAAAGGCAAATTAAATTACAGATGTCCCTCCTGTTTTATGAGAGATTTGGATATCGATATGTTCTATGATAAAGACAAAAAGGAGTATCATTGTATTCGTTGTCAGTACGTTGGAACAGAAGAAGACGTTCTGGAGAAAAATGAATTGGTAAGATTCCGTTATAAGGATGCAATGAAACGTTTTACAAAATTTGATTTTGACTAAAGAGAATGTTTCGGGTGGGAGAAATAGCTTGCGATAAGCCATTCTTCTTATATGAGAAAATGCCTATCAATAGATTGGCAGGTGCCATTTAAGCGGCAGAATGAGAGGAACTATGGATTACATTAAAGGAATGGACATTTCTACTCTGAAAGAGGTCGAGGAACTTGGCGGCAGGTTCTATGACAAAGGAGAAGAGAAGGATGTTCTTGATATCTTAAAAAGTTATGATGTGAATTATGTACGTCTTCGCCTTTGGAATGACCCATATTCTGAGGATGGAAAGCCTTACGGTGCAGGTACAAATGATTTGCCGGTAACCATTGAACTGGCCAGAAGAGCACTGGCAAAAGGAATGGGACTTCTTTTGGACTTACATTACAGCGACTTCTGGGCTGACCCAGGCAAACAGCGTGTGCCGAAAGCATGGCGGGGAATGGATGAAGCGCAGTTAGAGCAGGCGGTTTATGATTTTACCAAGGAAACACTGGAGGCATTGAAGGAAGCAGATGCCTATCCGACTATGATTCAGGTGGGAAATGAAGTAACCAATGGTCTTCTCTGGCCTTATGGAAAAGTACCAAACTACGATAACATTGCAAGATTTATCAGTGCCGGCATTCGTGCAGTCAGAGCCATCGACAAAGAAATGCCGATTATGATTCATCTTGATAATGGCGGAAACAATGCCCTGTACCGGGAATGGTTCGACCATTTTATGGAAAAAGGTGATGATTTCCAGATTATTGGTTTATCTTACTATCCATTCTGGCATGGCTCACTGGATGACCTGAGCAATAACATGAATGATATTGCAGTCCGTTACGGTAAAGAACTGGTGGTGGCAGAGGTTTCCATGGGTTATACAATGGAAGACTATGCTGCTTATGAAAAATTGGGACCGGATGAACGAAAAGGTATGGCAACCAGACCAGAATTGGTAGAGAAGATTGAATATCCTATGACAAAAGAAGGACAAAAAGCCTTCCTGGAGGATTTCTTTGGCAGAATCGAAGCGGTTCCAAACGGAAAAGGAAAGGGTTATTTCTATTGGGAAGCAGCATGGATTCCGGTAGCAGGTTCTGGCTGGGCAACAGAAGAAGCACTTGCTTTTATAGAAGAAAAAGGCCCATGCGGTAACGAATGGGCAAATCAAGCATTATTTGATTACGATGGAAATGCTCTTCCGGCACTGGAAGCAGTCAGAGATTACCAGCCAAAAGCATAAAAGAAGTATGCTATGACTGGAAGGTTCGGACTGCTGCGGTAGAGCCTCTTAAAATAAAGTGAGGGCGCAGCAATGTTTTGCTGATAGAGGTATGATTGATTAAGGAATGAAGGGTATAGAAACCGCTTCTTCCCAGTTCGATTCTATCCTGTCTGATGGTGGATAAAGGTGGTGTCAGTTTGGCGGAGATAGGAATATCATCAAAGCCGATGACACTGATATCCTCCGGAACACGAAAACCACGTGACTGACATTCTGTTATAACACCGGCGGCAATCAAATCGTTGCCGCATAAGATGGCGGTTGCACCTTGGGCAAGCAAGTCACCCAGATATTCTTTGGCACAATCCACTGC
>CAYVUF010000111.1:0-7077 GCA_964454605.1 uncultured Bacteroides sp. | reverse complement strand
TGGTCAGGGGAGCAGACTGGGAGTTCTGACATCGAAAGTTGCCAAACCGGCAGTATCTTTTGGCAGTAAGTATAGAATTATCGATTTTCCGCTGAGCAACTGCATTAACTCAGGTGTAGATACCGTAGGTGTACTGACACAGTATCAGCCGCTTCGTCTGAATACGCATATCGGAATTGGTATTCCGTGGGATTTGGATCGAAATATCGGCGGTGTTACGGTTCTTCCACCGTATGAGAAAATCAGCAACAGTGAGTGGTATACGGGTACAGCTAATGCGATTTATCAGAATATTGATTATATGGAAACCTTTAATCCGGAATATGTTCTGATTCTTTCCGGCGATCATATATACAAGATGGACTATGAAGTGATGCTGGATTTCCACAAACAGAACAATGCAGAAGTAACCATAGCTGTTATGCCGGTGCCGATGGAAGAAGCCAAACGTTTTGGCATTATGATTACAGATGAGAACCGCAAGATTACTGATTTCGAAGAAAAACCGGAGAATCCAAGAAGCAATCTGGCATCTATGGGTATTTACATTTTTAACTGGAAGACATTGAAATCTGCACTGCTTGCAAATGCAGAGCAACCGGGACTTGACTTTGGTAAACATATCATTCCTTATTGCCATAAGAATGGCGCACCTCTTTATGCATATGAATTCAATGGATATTGGAAGGACGTAGGAACTTTAAATTCATACTGGGAAGCAAATATGGAACTGATTGATATTGTTCCAGAGTTTAACCTGTATGAAGAATATTGGAAGATTTATACCAGGTGCGAGATTCTTCCGCCCCAGTATCTTTCACCGACCAGTGTGGTTGAGAGAAGTATCGTAGGCGAAGGTGCGGAGATTTATGGAGAAATCTATAATTCTGTTATCGGCTGTGGAGTTGTCATTGGAGAAGGCACAGTGGTGAGGGACTCCATTGTTATGAATTCTACGGTAATTGGTAAGAATTGTGAATTGAATAAAGCCATTGTTGCAGAGAACGTAGAGATTGCAGATAATGTTAAGCTGGGTGTTGGGGAAGAAGTCCCGAACGAAACAGACCCTCATATTTATAATCATGGTATTGTGACAGTTGGTGAGAAGAGTGTGATTCCAAAAGGTGTTACGGTGGGCAAGAATTCCGTTGTCTTTGGTGTGACCTCCGAAGCTGATTATGAAGACGACAGTCTTCCAAGCGGTAAAACATTGATTAAGGCAGGTGATGAACAGTGAGAGCAATAGGAATTATTTTAGCTGGTGGTAATAACCATAGAATTAAAGAACTTACTCAGAAACGTGCTGTTTGTGCTATGCCAATCGCAGGAAGCTATCGCAGTATCGACTTCGCTCTTAGTAATATGTCTAATTCACATATTAACAAGGTTGCTGTCCTGACACAGTATAATGCAGGAAGTCTGAATGAACATCTGAGTTCTTCCAAATGGTGGGATTTTGGACGTAAGCAGGGCGGATTGTATGTATGTACACCGGCAGTTACAGCAGAGAGTAACGCATGGTATCGGGGTACCGCAGATGCAATCGCACAGAATCTTTCCTTTTTAAAGAACAGTCATGAACCTTATGTTGTTATTTCATCTGGTGACTGTGTTTACAAAATGGATTATAATAAGGTTTTGGAATATCATATTGATAAGAAAGCAGATATTACAGTTGTCTGCAAGGATATGGCACCGGATGTTAACGTAGACCGTTTCGGTACGATTAAAATGAATGAGGAGTGCCGTATTGAAGAGTTTGAAGAGAAACCTGTTGTTGCCAAATCCAATACGATTTCCTGTGGTATTTATGTAGTAAGAAGACGACAGTTAATCGAAATGATTGAGAGATGTGCAGCAGAAGACCGGTACGATTTTGTAAAAGATATTTTGATTCGTTACAAGAGCATGAAGAGAATTTATGGTTACAAGATAAAAGAGTACTGGAGTAACATCGCAACCGTTGATGATTATTTTAAGACCAATATGGATTTCCTAAAACCGGATATCAGAAATTATTTCTTCAAGCAATATCCGGATGTATATTCCAAGGTAGATGATAATCCGCCGGCAAAATATAATCTGGGTGCAAGCATCAAGAACAGTCTGGTTTCCAGCGGATGTATTGTAAATGGTACGGTAGAGGATTCTGTTATTTTTAAGAAGACCTATATTGGTAATAATTGTTACATTAAAAATTCCATTATCTTGAATGATGTTTACATTGGAGATAACACACATATAGAGAACTGTATCGTAGAAAGCAGAGGTACAATTCGTGCCAATTCTTATCACAAAGGAGAAAATGGTATAGAGATTGTTGTAGAACATAATGACAGATACGTAATTTAGTGTTATTATATAGGGAGTCCTTGATATCTAGTGTAAATCTTTTTGATTCAACAGATAAAGGTATTTATTACAAGCTACGTGGCTTGATGAGTATGACTTGTGTGGAAAAGCTTGTGTAAGCCGACAGTAACCTGTTCGGTATCATATGATAAGGAGGCTGAGCTTCATGAGAATTACTGATGTCCGCGTACGTAAAATGACTCAAGACAGCAAGATGAAAGCAATCGTCTCGATTACCATTGACGACGAATTTGTAGTGCATGACATTAAAGTAATTGAAGGCGAGAAAGGGCTTTTTATTGCAATGCCAAGTAAAAAGGCGACTGATGGTGAGTATCGGGATATCGCACATCCGATAAATTCGACTACCAGAGAAAACATTCAGAATATTATTCTGGAAAGCTATGCAAAAGCGCTTTTAGAGCCGGATGACGTATAAGGTAATTGAATAAGCGGGAGAAGAGGATGCTGTGGCATCCTTTTCTTTTGTGTCAGAAAGATGACGGAATGTGCACATATTGCATCAATGCAGTAAAATGACAACAATGGAGGAGTATATGTATATTATCGTAGGATTGGGAAATCCGGGGAAGGATTATGACAATACAAGACATAATATAGGCTTTATGGTTATTGATGAGGCGGCTGAGAAGTATCATATCAGTGTGAATGAGAAAAAACATAAAGCTATTATAGGAAAAGGATTTATTGCAGGACAAAAAGTAATTTTGGTAAAGCCGCAGACTTTTATGAATCTGAGTGGTGAAAGTGTGCGCGATATCATAGATTATTATAAAATAGATGAGAAGACAGAGTTAATTGTTATTTCGGATGACATCAGCCTGGATGTGGGAGCAATTCGGGTCCGCAAAAAGGGAAGTGCAGGTGGACATAACGGACTTAAGAATATTATACTGCATCTTGGACATGATGAATTCCGAAGGATACGTATGGGTGTAGGTGAGAAGCCTTCCGGTTATGATTTGGCAGATTATGTGTTAGGACATTTTTCGAAAGACGAGAAAGCACAGATAGAAGAAAGTGTGAAAAAAGCAGTGGATGCCTTAGAGGTAATCATAACAGATGGACCGGATGCAGCCATGAATCAATTTAATAAAAAAGGATAGGTAAGACAGGTGAGAGCATTACTGGCTCCCTTACAGGAACTGGGAGAATATAGTGAAATTAGAAAAGAGCTTTCAAAGGATAAGGCGGCTGTTGCATTAAGCGGCTGTGTGGATTCTGAGAAGCTGCATATGATTTATGGACTGAGCGATGGTTTTCGATATAAAATCATTGTTACTTTTAGTGACATCAAAGCCAAGGAATTGTATGAAGATTATAAATTTTATGATAGAAATACGGTGATTTATCCGGCAAAGGATTTAATCTTTTTTCAAGCAGATATACATGGAAACCAGCTTGTGAAGCAGCGTATGAACTGTTTGAGAAAGTTAATAGAAGGAAAACCGGTTACGATTATTACTACCTTTGATTCGCTGATGGCACCCCAGATTCCGCTTTCGATTTTGCAGGATGGTGTGATTCACATCAATAAACAGAGTACTGTGGATGAGAGCAGACTGGCAAAGAAGCTGACAGAGCTTGGATATGTCAAAAATTATCAGGTAGAAGCACCGGGACAGTTCAGTATACGAGGCGGTATTGTGGATATTTTTGACTTAACAGAGGAAAATCCGTACCGAATTGAACTTTGGGGAGAAGATGTTGAGTCCATCCGCAGTTTTGATATCTTAAGCCAGCGTTCCATTGAAAAGTTAGAATCCATTTCGATTTATCCGGCAACCGAGTTGGTGCTTAGTCAGGAAGAACTGCATGTCGGAATCAAAGCCATTGAAAAAGAAGGCAAAGAATTTGCAGGAAAACTCCGGAAGGAGATGAAGACCGAAGAAGCACATCGGGTAGAGCAGCAGATAAAAGAATTAAGGGAACAGCTTCTGGAACTAGGGGTTTCTGTTAATGCAGTGAATCTGGAGAGTTATATCCGCTATTTTTATTCCGAACTGTCCACTTTTCTGGATTTTTTTCCGGCAGAAAAAAGCTGTATTTTCATTGATGAGCCGATTCGTGTGAAAGAACATGCCAGTGCGGTGGAACTGGAATTTCGGGAGAGTATGCTGCATCGTGTTGAGAAGGGTTATATTTTACCGGGACAGATGGATGTGCTTTTCCGGTTGGAAGAAGTAACTGCCCGTTTAACGAAAAGGCGGGTTGTGACCCTTGCCATGATGGATGGAAAAAATCCGTTGTTTAAAACAGAGCACAAATTTGATATTCAGGCTAGGAGTATGCCTTCTTATAATAATAGTTTTGAGGCACTGGTAAAGGATTTGGGAAGATACCGGAAAAATAATTATCGGGTTCTGTTATTATCCGGTTCCCGGACCAGAGCAAAACGTCTGGCAGAGGATTTGCGGGAAGAAGGACTCACTGCTTTTTATAGTGATGACCCATTTCGGGAGGTACAGCCGGGAGAAGTCATGACTTATTACGGCAGAGTTTTGAAAGGCTTTGAATATCCGCTTTTGAAATTTGCGGTTATTTCCGAAAGTGATATTTTCGGAGTGGAAAAGAAGAAAAAGAAGAAGAAAAAGGTCTATGAAGGACAGAAAATCAACGACTTTTCCGAATTGAAAGTCGGTGATTATGTTGTGCATGAAAGTCATGGACTGGGTGTGTACCGCGGTATCGAAAAGGTGGAAGTTGATAAAGTTGTAAAAGATTACATTAAGATAGAATATCGGGATGGCGGAAATCTCTATATTCTGGCAACTGGTCTGGATGTAATTCAGAAATATGCGTCTGCGGATGCGGGCAATGCACCGAAGTTGAATAAACTGGGAACCCAGGAATGGAGCAGAACGAAATCAAAGGTACGCAGTGCAGTCAATGAGATTGCCCAGGATTTGGTTGAGTTATATGCAGCACGCCAGCAGAAGAACGGGTTCCAGTATGGGAAAGATACGGTCTGGCAGAAAGAATTTGAAGAGATGTTTCCTTATGAGGAAACAGAAGACCAGCTAAATGCTATCGAAGACACCAAGGCAGATATGGAAAGTTCAAAAATTATGGATAGACTTATCTGTGGTGATGTAGGATATGGTAAAACAGAAATTGCCATTCGTGCTGCATTTAAAGCGGTGCAGGAAGGAAAACAGGTAGTTTATCTGGTGCCAACTACCATTCTGGCACAGCAGCACTACAATACTTTTGTACAGCGTATGAAAGATTTCCCGGTGCGGGTGGATTTGATGTCCAGATTCCGTACTGCCGCAGAACAGAAAAAGACAGTAGAAGACCTGCGTAAGGGCATGGTAGATATTGTAATAGGAACCCACAGGGTTTTATCCAAAGATGTGGTTTTTAAAGATTTAGGACTGCTTATCATTGATGAAGAGCAGCGTTTTGGTGTTACTCATAAAGAAAAGATAAAGAAGATGAAGGAGAACATCGATGTTCTTACTTTGACCGCAACACCGATTCCAAGAACATTGCATATGAGCTTAATCGGTATCCGTGATATGAGCGTTTTGGAAGAGGCTCCCAATGACAGACTGCCGATACAGACCTTTGTATGTGAATACAATGAAGAACTGGTAAGAGAGGCAATTGTGCGTGAACTTTCCAGAGGCGGACAGGTTTATTATGTATATAACAGGGTGAATAATATTGCAGATATTGCGGCTGCAATTCAGAATCTGGTGCCGGAAGCCAATATAGCTTTTGCACATGGACAGATGAAAGAGAACGAATTGGAACGTATCATGTATGATTTTATGGAAGGAGAAATTGATGTCCTTGTTTCTACAACGATTATTGAAACAGGTATGGATATTTCCAATGTAAATACCATGATTATTCATGATTCGGATAATCTGGGACTTTCCCAGTTGTACCAGTTACGCGGAAGAGTGGGACGTTCCAACCGTACAGCTTATGCGTTTCTGATGTATAAGCGTGATAAGATGTTAAAAGAAGTGGCAGAAAAACGTCTGGAAGCGATTAAAGAATTTACCGATTTGGGAAGTGGTTTTAAGATTGCCATGCGTGATTTGGAAATACGAGGTGCCGGAAATCTTCTCGGTGCAAGACAGCATGGACATATGCAGGCAGTAGGATATGATTTGTACTGCAAAATGCTGAATGAAGCCGTGAAGAATCTGAAAGGCATTTCCACGATGGAAGATTTCAATACCAGCATTGATTTGGATGTGGATGCTTATATACCGCCTTCTTATATCGTAAATGAAATTCAGAAGCTGGATATTTACAAGCGGATTGCAGGTATTGAAAATGACCGGGAATGTGAAGATATGAAGGAAGAGCTTCTGGACCGTTTTGGTGAGATACCGAAATCCGTAGACAATCTGCTGAGGATTGCCTTGATACGAATTAAAGCACACAAGCTTTTTATGCCGGAAGTGAAGGGAAAAAATGAATCCATTCAGTTTCAGCTTCGGAATGATGCGAAGATTGCAGTAGAAAACATTCCTCTTCTGTTACAAAAGCATAAGGGAAAATTGACGTTTGACCCCAAAGGGACACCGATTTTTAAGTATCGTTACAAAAAATATGGTATGGTGGAACGGGATGAAGAACTGCTTTTAACTTTAACAGAGGAATTGCTGTGTGATATGCAGGAAGCATTGCGCTTAAATGAAAAAGTAACTGCTAGGACATATTGACACTATATTTTTAAAACCT
>CAYVUF010000110.1:0-7189 GCA_964454605.1 uncultured Bacteroides sp. | reverse complement strand
GTAATATAACTGTTTAGATTAGTACCAGTCTCCTGCTTAAAGATTTTACTTAAATACGGTTGTGAAACAAAAAAGAGTTGTGCAAGTCTTCCCAGAGATATATCCTGCTGATAATTCTTTTCAATCATTTCTTTCACTTTTTCAACCAATTCTTTTTTGCTGCCACTAATACGCTGAAACGTAATACACAATTCGCTGATTGCATCCTTAATTTCATTTTCCATTTCTTCTATCGAAAAATAGGTTGGCGTATGCTTTTGCTTTTCTACTTTATCAAGAATCGCCTTTATCTTCTGAAAATTTTTTTCTTCTACCAACATTAAAGTGCGCAAAAAACGTACAATTGGTTTTATGAAATCATCATAATTTTCTCTATTTTCCCTTGCTGTGAATTGGAAAAGCTTATGACATATTTCATGCATTTTTTCATCATTTGACACTTCCATATCTCTAATAATTTCAAAAGCTGCATCTTCTAACGCACCTCTCCATGCTTCTTCAATCGAATTATAATCGCTTGTTCTTGCATTCCCTATTAGCTTCTGTCCCACTAATTTCTTTATAATGCACTCCTTAACTTCTTTATATTTTCTATTGCTGTCAGTACAAACAATACAGAAAACATCCCCTCGCTTTGTTATACTAATGTCCGGATAGTTGGCAAGTATTTGTAATAACTCTGTTATTTCTATTTGTTCTTTGCATTTTAATGCAATCAGAGTACTTTCATCATTACACACTTCCAGTACCTGTTCAAACCCCACACTTTCTTTTTTTATTTCCAACGCGGCTTTAATAGATGCATTCAGCTCCCTTGGATTGATAGGCTTCAAAATATAATTCACACTTCCTGCACGCAATGCTCTCTTTGCATATTCAAATTCTTCGTAGGCACTGATTACGATTGTATGCATATTCGGATAATCACTCTTCACCTTATCTAACAAATATAACCCGTCTTTTCCGGGCATACGAATATCAGTAATCAATAAATCGGGATTACTTTCTTGCAACATAACCAGTGCTTCGTCTCCGTCCTTTGCCTCTCCCGCCAGTTCTGCGTGAAATCCTTTCCAATCAATCATATTTTTAATACCCATCCGAATAAGCGGATTATCATCTGCAATTAAAATCCGATACATAATTTCCCTCTTTTCCTAATCATTCTCCGGTATTCGAATATACATATTCGTACCAACCCCATATTCTGTGTCAAATATAACTCCTGCTTCTTCACCAAACTGAAGCTTTAATCTCAAACTGACATTTAAGAGTCCAATATGGCTATCATTTTGTTTTTCAAACATCTCTTCTCTTTTTTGGTTCAATTTGATTCTCAACATTTCTTCTGTTTTAGCATCCATTCCTTGCCCATTATCTTTTACACTTATCATGAAATATCCATCTCTTGTCTCAGTTCCTATCACAATACGCCCACCTTCGCGTACACATTTCATTGCGTGTGTAATTGCATTTTCAACCAACGGCTGAAGCATGAATTTTGTAACCTTGTGCTCTAAATCACTTTCCTTAATGTCATAATATATTTGAAAACTATCTTGATAACGTACTGCCTGTACTAATTCGTAATTTTTTACATGATTGATTTCATCTCGTAACGTTACAAGCATGAAATCCGTTTTAACATTATATTTGAAAATATCTGCAAGTCCAATTATCATTTCTGAAATTTCCGGTTCATTATGTATCTGGGCAAGACAGTTAATGGATTCCAATGAATTATATAAAAAATGAGGTGTTATTTGCATCTGTAATGCTTTATATTCCGATGCAGCCTGCTTCTGATACAATTCTTTTTCACGCTCTAACAATCTCTGAATCTCTACCAGCATCACATTATATCTTCGGGTTAATCGATTGATTTCTCCATAAGTATCAAATGCCGGTATAATTTCATTAAAGCGATTCCTCTCCACATTCTCCATCGCATATTCTAAGCGCTTGACAGGTCCGGTAACACTCTTTGATATCCATACAGACATTATCCCAAACAACAGAAAGGAGCATACACCCACAACAACAATGTGAGTTGCCACTTCATTCAACTCATCCAAAATTTGTTTGCCATCGGATAATACATAATATTTCCATGCAAATTCTTCACTTTCACAAATAACGCTTTGACTATTACGACCAGATTGATTATTTATATAACATTCTATTGTGTGGTAATCTTCTGTAATATCTCTATCGTTGCCACTATTATAAATCACTTTATCTCTTTCATCTACAATCAGTAAAATTCCCAACTCTTTATTTTCCGACATTCCAATCATTTTCTTAAACATTTCATAGTCGATGTCAATTAACAGAAAACCGATTCCTTTACCTGTGTCCAGATTTTTAATCATCCTGCCTACTGTAATAATATTCCTTCTATGTCCCTTGGACGAAGTTTGGTATCTGGCTCCTGTCACGATAAATGCACCATTTGCTGCCTCAATCTCTTTTAAGACATTCACATCCTCAGGATATATTGTTTTCAATCGACTCATATTCGATTCACAGACTAGCCCCTGCATAGAATACAGTGATACTCCAACAATGTCACCACGTCCTCCATATGTATCATTCAAAAAAGCCCGAACCGTTTGCGTTCTTTCTGTATCCCGAACAACTTTCTCTTCCTCTACATCCCTTAACAGATTCTGAACTTCCTTCGACACAAATATTCCGTCCGTCGTTTTTCGAATCTCATTAAAATAAATTCCTAAATTCTTGTCTATACCATTTACAATCTGATGAGCACTTTTCGAATAATCAATTCGAATATTGTCTGCCAAAAAAGAATACGCATAAATCCAAAGTACTATACTCGGTATCATTGTTACCATGATAAACGTATACATTACACCAGATGCGATACTTTTATAAAAAAAACTTTTGAACCTGCTTCTCATTATCTCTCCCCATTTCTACTGTTGTTTCACCTAGTATATCACATTAGTAATTGTACCGTCATAAATAAAACTCAAGATTATCTTCTACCAGACCTGCTGATTTGATTAAAAAAGCGGCAAGTAACATGATGATACAAGGTAAAGAATGTTATAGAACACCTGAACTGTCTTAGCAACATTTCTGCAATCTCTCTATCAATTCGTTTTTCTATCTGCTTTACACGCATCTGCATTTTTTTGTTTTTGCTCCGAGATAACTTCTTGTACTTAAACATCTATCATGTTCCTTTATCGGGTCAAATCCTATTTTGGTACGTTCACTTTTAGCTGCCCACTTAGCAACCTGTTCTGCTGCATGGTTCAACTTTTGAATCTTTGACATATACCCAAACCAACACTACTATCACTATGACGGATTTTGCGACGGATTTTGAAAATACAGGCCAACCGTAGATTTCTTCATATTCACATGGTATAATCATGAGAATAAAAATACGAGGAATAAAGATGAAAACAATCGCAATTATTGATGATGATATTCATATCGGAGATATGCTCACAGAACTACTGACACGAGAGGGATATTCGGTTATCCGAGCCTACTCCGGAACGGAAGCCTTATATCTTCTTTCACAAAGTAAGCCGGATTTGGTTCTGCTAGACCTAATGCTTCCAGGACTTTCCGGTGAAGAAGTTCTGCCACACATAGAGAACCTTCCTGTTATTGTTCTCAGTGCAAAGGTCGATGTACAAGACAAAGTAAACCTTCTGCTGAGCGGTGCAGCCGATTATATGACAAAGCCTTTTAATACAGAGGAACTTCTTGCCCGTATCACAGTTCAGCTCCGTAAGGCAGAAAAGTCAAGCGACAATCACCGCCTCTCCGTTGGTGATTTGGCTTTGGATACGGTATCCCTTTCTCTGACAGTACAAGGTGAAATCGTCAAATTAACCCGAACAGAATTTGCAATCTTGAAGCTGTTGATGGAAAATCCAAAACAGGTCATCGCAAAGAGTGTTCTGCTTGACCGTATCAGTCTGGACACCCCCGATTGCACCGAGCGTTCTCTGAAACAACACATCAGCAACCTTCGCAAAAAATTGCAGGATGTCAGCGGTATGGACTATATCGAAACAGTCTGGGGTATTGGCTTCAAATTGACAGGACAAAAATCTTGACGAAATCTTGACACTTTTCCTGACCACTTTCTTGACTTTTGTTTTGTACACTGAAGTCATCAAAGGAGGTAACACACTATGAACTATGTTTTACAAACAAACAGCTTGACGAAAAAACACAAAAATTCCCAAGCACTAAACGGTCTTAGCATGAATGTTCCCAAAGGCTCCATCTATGGTTTTGTGGGAAAAAACGGTGCCGGTAAGACCACATTGATTCGCTTGATTTGTGGCTTGCAGAAACCTACTTCTGGTGACTTCACTCTGTATGGCATCCGCAATGACAGCAAGGATATTATCAAGTCCCGCCGACGTATGGGAGCTGTCGTAGAAACACCGTCCATCTACATGGATATGACGGCAGAGGAAAATCTGAAACAGCAGTATTTGCTTCTCGGCTTGCCTTCTTATGAAGGGATTCCCGAACTACTGAAGCTGGTTGGTTTGGAGAACACCGGAAAGAAAAAAGCAAAGAACTTCTCTCTCGGTATGAAACAGCGACTTGGCATCGCCATCGCACTTGCCGGCGACCCTGATTTTCTCGTTTTAGACGAACCGATAAACGGTCTTGACCCACAGGGTATTGTAGAAATTCGTGAGCTTATTTTGAAACTGAACCGCGAAAGACAAATCACTGTTCTGATTTCCAGTCACATTTTGGACGAGCTTTCTCGTCTGGCTACCCATTACGGCATCATTGACAATGGACGAATGGTAAAAGAGCTGAGCAGTGAAGAGTTGGAAGCAGCCTGCCGCAAATGTGTCCGTATGGAAGTAAGCAATACCGCTGCTCTGGCTCGTGTTCTTGATGCTATGAAGTTGGAATATAAAATCATTTCAGCCCGCGAAGCTGATGTATTCGCAAAAGTCAATGTGACACAGCTTACCGTTGCTCTGGCAAAAGAAAACTGCGAAGTGCTGTCCATGCAGGAGAAGGACGAAAGTCTGGAAAGCTACTATATTTCCCTGGTGGGAGGTGGAAGCAATGCGTAAATTGTTAAATTCAGAAATTCGACACATTTTCAGAAGTAAATTGTTCTGGTTGGAAATCTTGTTTTTTGCCGGATTTTCCGCCTTTATTGTTATGGTAAATTATTCACCAGCAATACAAAGCTCCGAAAATCCGATTTATCTGGACGATGTATTCCATAATTTATACCAGATGATGGCGCTTGCGTTTGCAATCTGTGTCAGCATGACTGTCGGAACGGAATATTCGGATGGAGTCATCCGTAACAAGCTCATCGTTGGTCACACAAGAAGAAATATTTACTTTTCTACCTTGCTGCTCCACATGGCTGTCAGCTTAATGATGATTGTTTTGCATGGTGTTGTAAGCTACGGACTGGGATATCTCCTGTTCGGCGGTTTTCAGACAGAGTTTTCACACCTTATTTACATTATCTCCTGCAGTGTCCTTGCCAATTTCGTGTTTGTGGCTCTGTTTATCAGCATATCCATGAATGGCTCCAATAAAGCGGTGACAGTAGTAATCACAATCGTGTTATACATCGCTATTCTTTATCTGACAACCTTTATAGGTGCAAGATTATCAGCCGAGGAAATGACGTATGATGGAATTCAAATTTTGGCAGACGGAACCATGCAGTTAGGTGAACTGGTAAAAAATCCAAATTATGTAAGCGGTTGGATTCGAACTGTATATGAATGTATCTATGATCTCATTCCAACCGGGCAGATTATTCAAATGCAGTCTGACAAATTTGCACCCTGCATTCACTTCCCTGTGCTGTCTGTGGTTTTGATTGTTCTCAATACGACAGCAGGATATCTGCTGTTTTGCAAAAAAGACATAAAATAAGAGGTTTGTTATGGAAAATCTGCTGTTAGTCATCATCGGAATATTGTTTTTAATCATCCTTGTACTTCTTGCAAAGGTCTATTTTCTGCGTAAGACAGCACAGGAAATCGCAGAAGCCTTTCGTAATCGGTTAACAGCAGATACCAATACTCTGATTGATATTTCCACCCGCGATTCTTCTATGCGAAAACTGGCTGTGGACATCAATATTCAGCTACGTTTACTCCGAAAAGAACGTCAGCGTTACCAACAGGGCGATTTGGAATTAAAGGAAGCTGTGACTAACATATCCCACGACCTGAGAACACCGCTAACCGCAATCAACGGATATCTTGATTTGTTGGAGCGTGAGGATAAGAGCGAAAATGTCCAGCGTTACCTATCTCAAATACAGAATAGGACCGAGGTTTTGAAAAATTTGACCGAAGAACTGTTCCGATACAGTGTAGTCACATCCTCTAAAGAACTGAAACAGGAACGTATGGATGTTGTCCTGGCATTGGAGGAAAGTCTGCTGTCTTTCTATGCAGTCATGCAGGAAAAAGGAATCCAACCAGAAATCAATTTGCCGGAGGAACCTGTTTTCCGTAATCTTGATGCAGGTGCGGTCAACCGTATCTTCTCCAATATCATCAGCAATGCACTGAAATACTCTGACGGTGATTTGTCCGTAGTCATGGATAAAAATGGCTGTGTTACATTCAGTAACACAGCACATAATCTGAACGCTGTAACGGTCGGCAGATTGTTTGACCGATTCTATACCGTAGAAGCCAGTCGCAATTCGACAGGTCTTGGACTATCCATTTCCAAGCTGTTGATAGAGCGTATGGGTGGGAATATTGAAGCAATCTACAACAATGACAAACTCCAAATCCAGATAATCTTCACAAAATGAAATAAGCCTCAATCAATAAACTACATCGCAATAAATTCTGCCGCAGTCATTATCTTTGGATTCGTAACTCCAGACTCCAAAAAGTCCTTATCACCTGTCAACAATACATCAACCTTAGCATTGAGGGCTGCACGAAGAATTGGACGGTCTGCTACATCTCTGATGTAATTTTCTTTCTCCGTTTCCTCAATCGGTGTAGGTACTGTTGATAAGCCTAATTTATTTCTAATCTCTTTTGGTAACGTAATCTGCCCCTTGGACATCACTTTCGCATTATCTACAATCATATTCTCCATATCATTACCTCCTCGTTGTTTTTGTATCTGCCTGTGATAAAATCGAATCTATAAACATCGAAAAAAGTTCATA
>CAYVUF010000109.1:0-7246 GCA_964454605.1 uncultured Bacteroides sp. | reverse complement strand
CTTCATAATTAACCTGTACTAATGTCAATCCCTTTGCCGGCACCAGATACCCTGCTTTTTCCCGGTTTCCGTCCGCTAAAACAGCCGGTATCTCCTCTGGTTTTCTTCTGCCAAGTCCGGCTTCAATCAGAGTTCCCGTTATAATACGTACCATATGATACAAAAAGCCATTGCCTGTATATGTCAGTATCAGTTTTTCGCCATGCTGTTCTATCTGTATGGAATCAATTCTCCGAACTGTAGATTTTTTTCCTTTTTTAGTGGAGGTAAAAGACTTAAAATCATGGGTTCCAACCAGATATGCGGCTGCTTTGCGCATAGCATCCAAATCCAGCTTTTCTTCCACCTGATATGCATATTTTCGGTCAAAAACAGATGGTATTTTTCGATTAATAATCTGATAACGGTAAATTTTTCCCTTGGCATTCAATCGACTATGAAACCGTTCCGGTACTTCTTCTACGGACAAAACCGCTATATCCTCCGGCAGATAGCTGTTCATATAGTCCAGAATCTCCTCGGTGGACATATCCGTATGGGCATGAAAATTCGCTACCTGCGCCAGTGCATGAACTCCTGCATCCGTCCTGCCAGAGCCTTGCAGTTCTATTTTTTCTCCGCACATCCTGGTAAGAAGCGTTTCCAATTTTCCCTGAATTGTATTTTCTGTGCTTTCCTGCCTTTGCCATCCCTGATACCGGGTTCCTTCATATTGAAGAGTTAATTTAAAATTACGCACTCAGGCAACCTCCCATGGATTTTGCTGTCCCTCTGCAAAAAGTTTACAGCTAAGAAGGGAATCTCTGACTACGGTTTCTACGCAATTGTCCGTATAAAATGCCATATGATGGGAAACGGTAACATTTGGAAAACCTCTCAAAATAGCAAGTTCTCTATTATTTAATATATCCGCTTTATGGTCATAATAGTATAATCCAAACTCATTTTCTACCACATCCAAACCGGCTGCTCCAATCTTGCCGGATTCAATGGCACTAATTAAAGCCTCTGAATCAATCAATGCACCTCTTGCTGTATTCACGATTACCACTCCATCTTTCATGGTTGCAATACTTCCTGCATCAATCAGGTGATAATTCTGTTCCGTAAGCGGTGTGTGAAGGGTAATCACATCTGCCTGGGCAAAAAGCTGCGGTAAGGAAACATACTCTGCATACTGCTTTACTTCTTCCTGTTCGTACAAATCATAAGCAAGTATTCTGCATCCAAAACCAGATAAGTTCTGAATCACCGTTCTTCCAATTCTTCCGGTGCCAATGACTCCCACAGTCAAATCTTTCAATTCCCTTCCCTGTATTCCCATAAGAGTATAATCCTGAATATTTGTGCGCTCCATAATACGTTTCATCTTACGGATAGACATTAGAATCAGCATAACCGTATAATCCGCCACACCGTTTGGTCCATAAGGTGCATTTCCCACCTTAATTCCAAATTCTTTGGCCGCTTCCAAATCAATATGGTCGTATCCGATGGTTCTGGTGGTCAGATACCTGACCCCATTTTCATGAAATGCTTTCATAAGTTCTCTGGTAATTTTAGAAGTAATGATATCCACACATTCACTTCCTTTCGTCAGATGCACATTCTCCAACGTTGGTGCATCCGCACACAATACCAGTTCTATTCCAAGTTCTTTCTCATAACGCAAAAACAATTCTTTTTCATCAAATTCCCTGCAATTATAAACGGTAACTTTCATTTCTACATTCCTCTTTCATTTTTCTCTTTTTCCAGTGTTTTCTGATAAGACTTTTCCACTTCTTCCTCGTAACTTGCTACGATTTCCCAGTCTTCTCTGCGGATTCTGCGGAACTTGTTAAAACCTGCTGCCAGAATCTTAATGCTGTTTTTGGTCGTATCAAAAACTCCTTCTTCATATAGGTTCAGCACAATAATGCCAATCGGCACCGCAAAAATCATGCCCACAACTCCCGCCGCCTGATAACCAATATACAGTAGGAAAATGGTTGGAATCGCATCCATCCCCATGGAATCTCCCACAATCTTCGGCTGAATCACCTGTCGTAACAACTGCCCTATGCACCAGACAATCAAAAGTCCAATGGCTCTCTTATATTCCCCGCTTAACAGTTCAATAATCGCCCAGGGAATCATTACCGTTCCGGTTCCAAAAACCGGAAGCAAATCAAGAAATGCAATGCCCAGTGCAATCACTGCTGCATAATCGATTCCCAGAATCAAAAGACCAATTAAAACTTCGAGATAAACCCACACTTCAATCTTAAATTGTGCTTTGAAATAGCCGCCTACTGCCTTCTTAAAGCTGCGCCTCACCATGTCATACCGATAATAAACCGCATGAGGTACATGCTTTCTGGCAAAATCGGATACATAATTTTTATCTGCTACAAAGAAATAGGAAGAAAGCAGGCTCATAACCACTGCCAGAAAAATATCCGGCAGATGTTTTGCAAAATTACCTACCCATGTTACCGTAGACGTTCCTAAATCAATACTGCTGATAAAATCAGACAAATAACTGCCAAATCCCTGACTGAAATTCATGAGAGAACCCTGCAAATCTTTGGGAAGTCTTTTGTAAACCACTTCCAGATTTGCGCCTACTCTGTTAAATTCCACCGTAATCTGCTGCCACAAAACAGGCAGTTCATCAATAAATCCAATAATCTCTCTGCCTAATCTGACACCCACACCATAAACAAGCAGTACAACACCTGCCAATACCGCGATAATCACAAACGCAGATACAGCTTTTCTCTTAATTTTAAACTTCTCCTCAAAAAAACGTACTAAGGGCGAAGCAATCATCGCAATCATCCAGCCAACAATAAATGGCATAAAGAAAAAGATTATCTTCGGCAATACAAAAATACATAATAAAAGAGCGACTATTGCAGTCAATATGTTGATACTTACTTTCAAATATGTCTTTACAGATTGTTTCATAGCTTACCCTTCTGCTTGTTCCAACATTCCATCAATCAATTCATAAATCTCTTCTCTTCCCTGTTTTGATAAAGAAGAATAGGGGATGACAATCGTGTCCTCTTCCACTTGCAAAGTATCACAAATTAATTTTATCTGTCTGGAAACCTGACTTCTCTTTATTTTATCTAACTTCGTTGCAATAATAATCGGCTTATATCCTCTTTCTAAAATCCAGTCATACATAATACAGTCATTTTCAGAGGGAGCATGACGAATATCAATTAAGAGAAAAACAGCTCGTATCATTTTGGACTGATGCAGATAATCTTCAATCAGTTTTCCCCACTGTGCTTTCACTTTCTCATTTGCCTTTGCATAACCATATCCCGGCAAATCCACAAAATACATCTGATTATTCACATTATAATAGTTAATTGTCTGTGTCTTCCCCGGCTGGGAACTGGTTCTTGCCAATGCTTTCCGGTTCATCAGACCATTGATAAGGGAAGATTTTCCCACATTACTCTTCCCCGCAAAAGCAATTTCCATATATGGATTGTCCGGTAGCTTACTGGTTATGCCACAAACCGTTTCCAAATTTACACTTTTTATAACCATCTTAATCTCCATTTCTGAGTGTGTCTTGTTCTTTGTTCAAGGAATATTTTAACACATCTTCCATCGTTTCTACATAGTGGATTTCTATTCCCTGTTTTATTTCCATCGGGATTTCTTCCACATCCTTTTCATTTTTCTTCGGTACAAGTACGATTTCCATACCTGCCATTTTTGCGGCCAGCATTTTTTCCTTCAAGCCACCAATAGGCAGTACTTTTCCACGTAAAGTAATTTCTCCGGTCATGGCAACCCTGGCATACACTGGTATCTCCGTTACCGCCGACAAGATGGCAGTTGCCATGGTAATGCCTGCGGACGGCCCATCCTTCGGCACTGCACCTTCCGGAATATGTATATGAAAATCAGTATCTTTGAAAAAATCATCTGCGATACCATATTCTTTGCTGACGGAACGGACATAACTGAAAGCAATAATAGCAGACTCTTTCATTACATCTCCCATCTGTCCAGTCAGGTCAATCTCTCCTTTTCCCGGCATTTTCGCAACTTCTATCTGTAAAGTTTCACCACCTACACTTGTCCATGCAAGACCTCTTACGATACCAACTTCATCCATCTTAATCTCCATTTCTGAGTGTGTCTTGTTCTTTGTTCAAGGAATATTTTAACACATCTTCCATCGTTTCTACATAGTGGATTTCTATTCCCTGTTTTATTTCCATCGGGATTTCTTCCACATCCTTTTCATTTTTCTTCGGTACAAGTACGATTTCCATACCTGCCATTTTTGCGGCCAGCATTTTTTCCTTCAAGCCACCAATAGGCAGTACTTTTCCACGTAAAGTAATTTCTCCGGTCATGGCAACCCTGGCATACACTGGTATCTCCGTTACCGCCGACAAGATGGCAGTTGCCATGGTAATGCCTGCGGACGGCCCATCCTTCGGCACTGCACCTTCCGGAATATGTATATGAAAATCAGTATCTTTGAAAAAATCATCTGCGATACCATATTCTTTGCTGACGGAACGGACATAACTGAAAGCAATAATAGCAGACTCTTTCATTACATCTCCCATCTGTCCAGTCAGGTCAATCTCTCCTTTTCCCGGCATTTTCGCAACTTCTATCTGTAAAGTTTCACCACCTACACTTGTCCATGCAAGACCTCTTACGATACCAACTTCATCCCTCTCATTTGCAGGATTTCTGTCATATTTTGGCTTTCCAAGGTGTTTTTCAAGCGTAACAGCTGTTATTTTGGTCTTTTTCTGTCCCTTTTGCAAGAAATTCTTCGCTGTTTTCCGGCATATTTCGCCAAGTTTACGCTCTAATCCACGTACTCCTGCTTCTCTTGTATAAGAATCTATCACTTTTTTAAGTGCCTGGTCGGTAATCTGCAGGATTTCCCCATTCAGACCATTTTTCTGAAGCTGCTTCTCCCATAAATGTTCTCTGGCAATATGAAACTTTTCATTGGCAGTATAACTATTTACCTCGATAATTTCCATTCTGTCCAACAAGGGTTTTGGTATGGTTTCCGTAGAATTGGCGGTGGCAACAAACAGAACTTCTGATAAATCCACTGGAATCTCTATATAATGATCGCGGAAATGGCTGTTCTGCTCACTATCCAATACTTCTAACAAGGCAGAAGATGGATCACCTTTATAGTCACCGCTTACTTTATCGATTTCGTCCAACAGCATCAGCGGATTTTTCACACCTGCCTGTTTTAAACCAGTAACAATTCTGCCTGGCATTGCTCCTACATAGGTTTTCCGGTGTCCTCGTATTTCTGCCTCGTCCCGAACACCTCCCAGACAAATACGAACATATTTCTTATTTAATGCTTCTGCAATACTTCTTGCAACAGATGTCTTACCAGTTCCCGGCGGTCCCACCAGACAGATAATGGGACTATCACCTTTCTTTGTGATAGCACGGACAGCCAGAAATTCCAAGACACGTTCTTTTACTTTTTCCATTCCATAATGCTGTTCGTTTAGAATCTGTTCTGCATGATTGATATCCAAATTATCCTTGGATGCCTTATCCCATGGCAGTTCTAGCAGCGTTTCAATATAAGCACGCTCCACTGCACTTTCCGAGCTGCTTCCAGCCACACTCTTAAAACGGGAAATTTCCTTGGTAATTTTTTCTTTTACTTCTTTACTGGCTTTCAGCTTATGAACTGCTTCCTCAAACTGTTCACTATCAGAAATTTCATCTTCCCCTAACTGTTCCTTAATATAGCGAAGCTGCTCCCGTAAAATATAATCCCTCTGATTTTTATCCACTCTTGCTTTGACTTGTGTAGTCAGACTAGCTTTGACCTGACTGATATCAATCTCATTCTCTAGGATTTCAGCCAGTACTTCAAAACGTTCCGTAATGTCATAAGCACTTAAAACCTGCTGTTTTCTCTGGAAAGATAATGGTATATTGATGGTAATCAGGTCTAATAATTTTCCCAGACTGGTACTTTCCTCTACCTGTCGATTCAGACTGGCTGCTATCTTTGGAAAACATCTTGCATACTCTGCAAAAATATCCTTGATAGTGCGCAGCATTGCCTCCTTTTCTACTTCATCCGAAGTACCATTCTCTTCCAGTAATTCATTGACTTCCGAAGTTAAATATTCTTGATTATTTAAAAAGGATTTAATTTCCACTCTTTTTATGCCTTCAATCAATACTCTTACCATCTGTTTTGGTAATTTGGTGACCTGTTTTACCATAACTAATGTACCGATTGGATAAACCTGTTCAAATCCAGGGTCATTTTCATTGATATCTTTCTGGGTAACCACAACAAGCTGCTGATTTTCCATCATTGCCTGTTCTACCGCTAAGATTGACTTTTCCCTGCTTAAATCAAAATGAATAATCATCTCCGGTAATACCGTAAGTCCTCTTAAAGCAACTGTTGGTATCCCCTCTCTATGCAAAACACTTTCGTCTTCGTAATTTTCTTCCACGTTTTCTTCGTTAGTTAATTCTTGTTTTAATATTTCTTCCATTTTCCCACCATTTAACAAGATTTTTTCTGTTCTATTAAAAAACGCCGCCATGATTCCGGCAGCGTTTTTATATCATAATTCACAGCCCTTCACATATTACATTCCACGTGCCTGCAAAGTTCTGTCACGATAACGGACAAGAGGTTCGCTTTTGCCCTCTACCGCATCTTTTGTGATAATACATTCTGCAATATTATCATCCGATGGAATCTCATACATGACATCCATCATAACATTTTCCATAATCGAGCGAAGACCTCTGGCACCTGTCTTTCTCTCATATGCCAGTTCTGCAATTGCTTCTACTGCATCATCTTCCACTCTTAATTTAACCTCGTCAAACTCAAACAGCTTGCGATACTGTTTAATTAACGCATTTTTCGGTTCTTTCAGAATTCTGATTAAGGCTGCCTTATCCAGTCCTTCCAAAGTAACTGTAATCGGCACACGTCCAATAAATTCTGGAATCAAACCAAATTTCATCAAATCCTGAGGTGCTACTTCTTTCAGCACCGTACCAATATCCTTGCTGCTTTTCTCTGTAATCTGGGCATTAAAACCGATAGAATTTCTATCCAGTCTTTCTTCCACAATTTTCTCCAGACCATCAAAAGCTCCACCGCAAATAAACAGGATATTTGATGTATCAATCTGAATCAGTTCCTGATGCGGATGCTTTCTTCCGCCCTGCGGAGGCACACTTGCAACGG
>CAYVUF010000108.1:0-7255 GCA_964454605.1 uncultured Bacteroides sp. | reverse complement strand
GAATCAATCTGCTCCTTATCAAAAATATCTTCTAATGCTGCTCGGTCTAAAATATCAGCCTTGTAAAATTTCACCGGCTTTCCTGTAATCTTCTCTACCCTTTCTAATGATTTCTCACTGGAATTGGATAAGTTATCAAGAACAACTACGTCATAACCTGCATTCTGTAATTCAACTACGGTATGGGAACCAATATATCCAGCTCCGCCTGTCACTAAAATTGCCATAAGAACTCCTCCTTGTTTCTGTTTTCATCCTGTCTGTTTCTACTGACACTTTACTCTTTTTATACCTCTTTCAACAAGCATATAATGTTACGCAAACCTGTCAAAATGTTAAATACAATAGTTTTTGTTTCTCACAGAACCGGTACGTTATAATACAATACCATTTTCCTCACACAATACCTGGGCGCTTTCCACCGAGTCAACACCGATCTTATTCTTAATCGGCGCAAATTCATAATTCCGCACGACTTCATAAGGCAGGCAACTATCCAGTTCATGAATCATATCTAAAACTAACTGCTCATATTTATATCCGTTCGGTTCTTCCGGCTTCACCAGTTCTCCTGCTTCGTTCAGATATGGTATCTTTTTCTCCACAATGTGAAGCGGTAATTGTTTGGCAACAATCTCTTCCAAGGCTTTCTCACGAAATAGATAATTTAAAATAACACCAAAATTATATGCTGGCTCACCTTTTTCATCTTTGGCATTCATCAAATCTTCCGTTAATTCATAATACTCTACGATAGAAGGTTTTCCATCCTCCAGACACATCACACCTACTTTTTCATCCGGTGCATTCTTGCGCACTACTTTCGCTCCAACATCACTTGCTGTTACAATCGTTGCACCTACGAAACAAGGGTCTGCGATTCTCTGAAGCACATTGTCTACTGCAAAAATATTCAGCCATTCAATGCCAGCCTCGTGAATCTTATCCACAACACCCCATTTCATCATGGAAGAAAACCACCCACCATTTCCATTGGGAGAACTGGAAATTTTGTTTTTGCCTTCCAGATAAACCTTGCCTTCATAATCGGTTGCCGGAGCCATATCCTGCATAAAAAAGGTCACATAATCCGGATGATAACCAAAATACTCTTTTTCTTTGAAAAAGCTGATGGTTGCCTCATGATTCTTGTCACTTGTCATAATAAACAAATGAATCCACGTATCTGTCGCCTTCACAATCTCCATCAGATTTTCTATCAAACGCTGGAAAATAAAAACATCTTTGGTTTTTCCAATGTTATATACACCTTTTGGCGCATCCGAGCCAAGTCTTGTGCCCATGCCGCCTGCTAACAAAACCGCTCCCACTTTTCCTGCCTTGATGGCTTCCATGCCGACTGCTGTAAACTCTTCTTTTCTTGCCGCAATTTCATCTAACTGCATAGCTGACAATGGCGAGATAGCTCCCTTCTTATTGAGTTCTGTTTTATGCTTACAAGTTTCAACCAGAGCGAAATCCATATCCGCAATCTGGGCAAGCAGCTCTTCCTTTTCTTCTGCTGTCAGTTCGTCGTAATATTTCAGTACATGAAGCTGCCCATATTTCTCAAGTTTTTCATATGCTTCCTGATATGTCATTCCCTTTTCCACCTTTCTTTTTTCAATCTGTCAATCAATGGATTGCTTTATTCTATCATATTCCTATTTTTTTCTCAATTGCGTATGATAATTCTATGCGATATGATATACTATTTTTGTAACACCATAGCAGAATGGCTGTATACACAAATGAAATCACAACAAAGAGGATGCTTATGAAAAAGAAACAATTCTATCTACTTCTCGCCTGCACCATCCTTTCCTTGAATGCCTGCGGACAGAAGCAAAATGCAGAAACCAATGAAGTTCAAATAGAACCCGTAGAAAATACAGTTTCGGAAACAGAAACTACCATAGATGCAGATACAGAATCTGCACAAGAAACATTACCGGAATCTGACCCTGATGAGGCAAATTCCGGCATCTCCATCGAAATGGTAAAGACAGAAGATAAGGCAACCGCTGAGGATGGCACAGTTCTGCTTATCAAAACCTGCTCTTATCCAGTGGTTTTTATAGAAGGCAACGAAGAAGCCGCCAACAAAATCAATGCTTCCATCCAGGATATTCTCCAGAATTTTTCAGCCAATGCCGACACCACTCTGGAGTACGCCGAAGAATCCTATCAGATGCAGGCAGAGGAAGTCACCACTTTTCTATTAGAATATTCAGAAGACCTTACTTTTACAGCAGCTCGTTGTGACAGTAATGTCATTTCTTTTCGTGCTGCCTTTTACAACTATTCCGGCGGCGCACATGGAAATACTACTAGTTATACCGTTAATTACGCGACAAGCAGCGGTGAGGAAATTTCTTTTGCAGACTTAAGCAATGACCCCGAACAGTTTCATGCAGATACCTTAGCCTACAATCAAAAACTTGCCGCATCGGAAGGCTATGCAGAAAGACTTTATTCTCCTCAGATGGCAACTGCAGAGGAATTAGAACCCGTCCTTTACGAAGACCATAGCTGGTATCTCTCCCCTTCTGGTCTTATTTTTATCAGCGACCCTTATCTGCTAGGTGCTTATGCCGGGGGAACCATTGAATTTCTGATTCCCTATGAGGATTTGACACAGATGGGATTAAAAGAGGAATATGCCTATCATGGCAATTTCCTTGTAGAACTATTGGATGGTACTTCTTACACTGCCGATATCAACGGTGATGGTGTGGAAGATAATATTGGTTTCTCTACGGAAAGTATTTGTGATGAAGAAAATAACTATGTCACCTGCCCGCATTTGTTCATTAATGGCATCGATTTATTAGAGGGAAACAATAGGGAACTGGCTGACACCTTCCGCAGCTATGCCTGGGGCGGTTATGCTCTGTATGACCTGGATGCAACAGACGATACCCTGGAACTGGTATTCCATTCTTATGAAAATATCGATGGCGAATATGATACTTACAGCCATCTCTATCGCTATGGCAAAGATGCTTCCCTGACCTATCTCGGAAAAGTAAGAGGTAAGGTCAGCAATCCTTTGGCCGATATTCAGCCTTTACTCCCTTAACTGGGTAAAGGCATCCAGTACTTTCGCGATTTCCGCTTCTTCGGTACAGAAAAGTTTGGCAGATGCCTCCACCGCAACCAAAGAAACTTTTTCTTCCCGCAGGAAGCGGATAGCGTTCTGTTGTCCCACTCCCATACGCAGTGCATTGATGCCTTCGTTGAGACAATTAAAATAATGCATCAGTTCTGCAAAATCCTGTATCCGGTCAATCACACTATTTCCCAGTATCTGCTGCTCCAATTGGCATACTGCAATAACCTGCATGGACAACTTCAATTCTCCTGTGATATCCGAAGCCTCCATTAAAACATCCGGTCTTTTCTCCAATGATTCCAGAAAATAGGTTTTCGCTCCTGCCAAATCTTTGTTTTTGAAAAAGTCTGCCAGTTTTTCCTTCATCTGTCTGGTTTCATATTTTTCGGTTGTCATACCCACTTTACATTCATAGACTTTCAGACCTTTCGTTTCTGCCCATACCATCAGCAGAAATTCAGAAATAAAACCATATACACGCCTATGATATTCGTCATAACCACTGGCATCAATCTTTTTCTCCACCTGGGAAAAAATCGAAAAAAGCCACTCCGCATACTCATCATACAATTCTTTACTACATACCATCATATTGCCGAAATAAGTACCGTTTTCATGCACAAGTCGTTCAAAAACAGCATAGTACTCCGGATATTTTTCACGAATTACTTCTCCCGTTGCAATCAAATCAAAAATGTTGTAATTGTTGGCATAACCATCAAAATAAGAAAAATTAAGCTTCAATTTTTTGGACACAATCATATCGTAATCCTGCAGAATAGAAAGATAATCTTGTTCCTTAAAAATTCTGCCTTCTTCGGTACAGAAATATCTGCGGTAATGACAGATTCCCACATAATCTGTGGTACGGATATTTTTCCATACCCAGTAAACACCTGTAAGTTCACCATAATAGCAGTTTTTTGCCGAAATATTATCTCCGGTGTTATCCCCTGGATACCCCAGTTCTTCCCCACCGGCACGCCCCACATGAAGCGGCATATAAATTCCATCTTCCGGCTCTTTAAATTTTTTATGTGTCATAGTAAAAATGGTAACTGCCATTGCTTTTCCCTTCCTGTCTTATCTCCGGTTTATATCCGGTTTTCTTCCTGTCCGTTCATCCAGCGTTCCAGTTTCTTGCGGCAATGCAGATACGCCGGAATTAGGAAGATGTCGGCAAAAACCCATGCCAGCGGATTCGCAAAAGGAACTGCCGCAAAACCAAATACCGGCACAAGCAGAAAGCCTGCCAGACCTCTTGCAAGCATTTCAAACATCCCCGCAAAAACAGCTAATTTACTAAATCCCATTCCCTGAATCAGGAAACGTACAATATTTACCAACGCCAGTGCAAAATAGAAGCATACATTGATAACAATAAAATGCTGTGCATTCGCCAGAATTACCTTTTCACTGCTGTCTAAGAACAAAAGCAGCAAGGTTTCTCCCACTGACAGAACAATACCTAAGGCAATCACCGAATAACCGGCTCCTAGAAGAACACAACTTTTCAAACCTTTGCCAAGACGTTCCAGTTTGCCGGCTCCCACATTCTGTCCTGCATAAGTTGCCATGGTAGAACCCATTGCATCAAACGGACACATCAAAAACATACTCAGTTTACCACCTGCTGTCACAGCAGCTACTGCGGCTGAACCAATGCTGTTTACCGCGCTTTGTAATACCACGCTTCCGATAGCTGTGATAGAATACTGCAATCCCATGGGCAAACCCATGTTACACAATTTTCCCATAAAATCCCGGTCTATCTGCCACTCTTCTTTGCTGATTTTCAGAATATCAAACTTAGCCCGTATGAAAAGCAAACAGCAAATGCCGGAAACTGCCTGTGAAACAACCGTTGCGATAGCTGCCCCTGCAACACCCCAATGAAATACAATGATGCAGAGCAAATCCAATGCAATATTAAGAAGTGCCGCTATGGTCAGAAAAATAACCGGTGTTTTACTATCCCCCAGGGAACGGATAATTGCTGCTGTCAGATTATAAAGAAAAACAACCGGAATACCCATGAAAATAATTACAATATAACTATATGAACCCTCCAGAATATTATCCGGTGTTTTCATCACCTGTAAAATCGGGCGGCAGAGCAAAACCACTACTATTGTTATCACCACTGCAAAAAGGGCGGAAAGCCAGACACTATTTGCCACATATTTACGCAGATTTCTTTCATTTCCTGCCCCAAATTCCTGTGCCACCGGAATCGCAAACCCATTGCATACACCCATGCAGAATCCTATAATCAGAAAATTGACAGAACCTGTTGCGCCAACTGCCGCCAGCGCATCAACGCCCAGATAATGTCCTACAATAATCGTATCTACCATACTATAAAACTGTTGAAATAATAAACCAAATAACAACGGAATGGAAAATCCAAGAATCAGCTTCATCGGACTTCCTTTTGTCATATCTTTTTCCATAGTAATCCTCACTTTCCTTTTTCAGTCGGCTCTTTCGTCATTCTGTCCGCTTTTCTGACACAAAGAATACAAACCGGAAGAATATAAAAACAAGCTGAAACCCAGGCAGACTGGTCTGCAAAACAAATAGCCGAAAATCCATACATAGGAACAAATACAATGCTTACTATAATTCTTGCAAACATCTCTGTCAGACCAGAAAAGATTGTTCTGCCCGAATAGCCCAGTCCCTGCACGCACATTCTGCACACGTTTAAAATACCAAGGCTCCAGAAGAAATACCCCATACAGCGCAAATACTTCGCCGAAGCATCCAGCACACTCGCCGCGCTGGCATCCACGAAAATCATGGATAAATATCTTCCTGCAAAAATCAAAACAAGACCTGCTGCCAGACCATAAGAAACGCCAATGGCAACGCCCTGTCTTATTCCTTTCTTCACACGAGAAATTTTACCCGCACCCAGATTCTGGCTGCAAAAAACAGAAACTCCAGTTGCCAGTGCATCAAAAGGACACATGGTAAACTGCTTGATGCGCATCCCCGCTGTAAAGCCAGAAACATAAATGCTGCCCAAACCATTATTCGCGGACTGCATGACCATGCTTCCGATGGCGGTAATAGAATACTGTAATCCCATCGGCACACCCATAATAAGCATTTCTTTCGCTTTATCCGCCCGGAAAACATATTCCTCTTTCTGCAGGCGAAGCACCGGTATTTTCCTTCTAATGTAAACAAAACATAAGATACCACTTACTGCCTGCGCTGTAATCGTTGCGGCTGCTGCCCCTGCAACACCCCATTGAAGTACCAGAATACAAAACAAATCCAATACTACATTCAGCACCGTAGAAACCGCCAGAAATAGAAATGGTGTTCTGCTGTCACCAACCGAGCGCAGGATGCTGGAAAGCAAATTGTACAAAATATTAAAAGGAATCCCCAGAAAGATAATCAACAGATATTGGTATGCTCCCTCATAAATATCATCCGGTGTCGATAACATATGTAATATATTCGGACAAAGCAGTGCACAGATAGCGGTAAAAAGAACAGCAGTCATTCCAGACAATACCATGGCATGAAAAATGTCTTTCCGCATTTCACAATAATCTCCTGCGCCAAAACTTTTTGCTATGGGAATCCCAAATCCTGCACAAATACCAATACAGAAGCCCAGCACCAGGAACTGCACGCTGCTGGAAGCACCTACACTTGCCAGGGCATCTGCTCCAAGTACTCTGCCCACAATTGCTGCATCAATAATGTTATATGTCTGCTGCAATAAATTTCCAATCAAAAGAGGGACGGCAAACTGCAGAATCAACGGCAGTGGCTTTCCCTCTGTCATACTCTTTGTCATTTTCTTTTACTCCCTGTCTTTCGTACTGTAACTCTCTATTTCTATCATAATATCCTGTGTTCAGCCTTGCAATCCCTTTTTTTCATAATTTTTTAGAAAATGGATACACTAAGGTGGAATCTGGTAGTAACAGGATTTTCAAAAACAGCATATGGAAATGGGGGTATAACATGGAAAACAACGATACAATTTATTTATTAAAAGAATGCGATTCCGGTTCTAAAATGGCTGTTTCTGCCATTGACGAAGTTCTTGGAAAAGTACAGGACATCCAGTTGAAAGAATTGCTGACAGAAAGCAGAGAACATCACGAAAAACTG
>CAYVUF010000107.1:0-7261 GCA_964454605.1 uncultured Bacteroides sp. | reverse complement strand
AAATAATGCCGCCTTCATCGTTCGGATGATAGAAATCCGTACACTTATATGCAAATTCAGCATAATCTGATAAAACCAGAAAACCATGTGCAAAATTTTTCGGAATAAAAAACTGTTTCTTGTTTTCTGCAGAAAGTACAACTCCATACCACTTTCCATAAGTTGCAGAACCCGGTCGTAAATCCACTGCAACGTCGAAAACCTCTCCCTGCAGGACACGCACCAGTTTGTCCTGTGGATAATCAATCTGAAAATGCAGTCCTCTCAAAACCCCCTTGGTAGAAGCCGACTGGTTATCCTGTACAAACACCTGGTCTATTCCAGCAGCTTTATAGTCTTCATAATGATAGGTTTCCATAAAATAGCCTCTGGAATCTCCAAAAACAGCCGGAGTCACTACCTTAAGTCCTTCTATTTCACATGTTTCCACTGTTATTTTTCCCATTTTTCTTCACTTGAGCGCATACTCTGCGCCTACTTCCTCTCTCTAATCTTACTCTATTCTCCATCACCGGTTGGAACATTGCCGGTATCTCCATTCACAACCCCTGAATAACCTCCGGCACTGCTGGAATGGTCTATGGATGTATCAATATTCATATAACTGATATTCAAATCTACATTCGTGTCAATACCATCGATGGCACCTTTCGAAGTATACTGCCACATATGATAATATTCATCATAAGATGGCACATCCGTATATTCTGCAAGCCAGGTTCGGTAATCTGACAGTTCGTCCATATCCACCTGCTTCTCCAGCCAGTTGGTAGAACCATAAATGCCTGTTTCATAACCTGCTGCTGCAATCGTTTCCAAAAAGGCTTTGTGAATCGTAGTACGCTCCTCTGCATCCAGTCCGTCTGCCCGACCGCTTCCGCCAGCACTCTCACTATCTAAGAAAACTGGATAATCCACATCATATTCCTGAATCAGACGAATCACCATACTGGCTTCTTCTACGGCTTCCACCTCATTGACTGCCTGGGTGAAGAAATACACGCCAACCGGAATACCAGCTTCAATCGCCCCTTCGATATTTTTCTGATACATAGAGTCCAAAATCAGCGCACCCGTAGAAGAGCCTCGATAACCACAACGAATAATTGCAAACTCTACTCCGGCTTCTGCCACCTCTTCCCAATCAATGGTTTCATTCCATTTCGAAACATCAATACCAATTGATTTGTCCCTGCCTGGGGAAATCAGCTCCGTATTCTCCGAGCCATCTGCATCAGCTTCTGCGCCTCTTTCTTCCGTATCTTCTTCCGAAACATCAACATCTTTCTCGGTCAGCATCAGATATTCCACACTGTCCAAAACACGATACTCAATATCCTGCTTGACCTTAATAGAAGTCACCGTATTCGGAACACGATATCCATCTATTTCTTTCATGGAAACACTATATTCTCCGGCACGCAGCTTGTCCAGATAAATAATACCATCCTCATCTTCATCCGTATACTCACCAAGTCCCTGAATACTTACGGAAAAAGGGGAACCTGTCAGCAATTTACCGCTGCTGTCCACAAACATAATACGCAAATCTTTTGCAACAGAACTCATAAGAAAACTTACGCTTCTGCCAGTATAAGTTTCAATACTTTTATATTGTGTTTCCGGGTCAAAAAAAGTTTCATCCTGTAAAAAATCAGACAAATCATTTCCAATCTGTTTCTCATCTGTCATGCTTTCCGCAACGTCGACTGTTGTTTCCTCACTATTTCCGCCGCCAAACTTTTCTTCAACCAGTTCCCAGTTCATCATAAAAACGACTGCAGTTATCAAAAGGAAAACCATAACAACTGCAAATAATGTCTTTCCTAATCCCTTAGAGCCCATTTGCAACCTCTACCAGATATTGTCCATAATTTGTCTTAAGCAATGGTTCCGCCAGCTTCAAAAGCTGTTCTTTGTCAATAAAGCCTCTCTTATATGCAATCTCTTCGATGCAGGAAATATACAATCCCTGTCGTTTCTGAAATGCTGCCACAAAATCTGCGGCATCTAACAGAGAGTCATGATTTCCCGTATCCAGCCACGCAAATCCGCGTCCTAAAGTTTCTACACGAAGCGTACCTCGTCTTAAATATTCATTGTTGATACTGGTAATCTCAATTTCTCCTCTGGCAGATGGTTTAACATTGGCTGCAATTTCTACCACATCATTATCATAAAAATACAATCCCGGTACAGCATAATTGCTTTTGGGATGCTCTGGCTTCTCCTCAATCGATAATGCCATGCCATTTTCATCAAATTCTACTACGCCATATTCTCTTGGGTCACGAACATAATAACCGAAAATCGTTGCTCCCTTTTCTCTTGCTGCCACCTCACGAAGCACTTTGGAAAAACTCTGTCCGTAAAAAATATTATCACCAAGAACTAATGCTACACTATCATTCCCAATAAAATCTGCTCCTATAATGAAAGCATCTGCAAGTCCTCTTGGTGTTGCCTGCTCCGCATATTCCATATGAAGCCCAAGTTGTTCTCCTGTTCCAAACAAATCTTTAAATACTGGCAAATCTCTCGGTGTTGAAATAATCAAAATATCCCGGATACCTGCTAACATCAATGTAGACAGCGGGTAGTAAATCATAGGTTTATCATAAACCGGCATAATCTGCTTTGAAATTGCCTTAGTAAGCGGATACAAACGGGTTCCCGACCCTCCTGCAAGTATAATTCCTTTCATTACATTTCCTCACCTTTCACTGTAATCAAGACATAAACATACATATTTATTTTACCACAAAACATCTAATAAGGAAACCATAATCTATACGATACCATTTCGCACCTGATAACCGTTCAGTCTTTCCATTCCTGGATTGTCGTATTACACATAATAAACAAACACCAAAAGCACATCCTTACGGACATACTTCTGGTGTTATGCACTTTACTTATTTATTTTGGTACATATCTTCATAATATTTCTGATAATCACCACTTGTAACATTTTTCATCCATTCTTCATTTTCAAAAAACCACTGAATGGTACGTCGGATACCTTCTTTAAACATGGTTTCCGGTTCCCAGCCAATCTCCGCTTTAATCTTATCCGGTGCAATGGCATATCTTCTGTCATGACCTTTTCTATCCTCTACATAAGTAATCAAATCCTTGCTTACAAGTGCTTTTCTCGGGTCATCATCTGCTAACATTTCCTGCAGGGTTTCCAGAATAATATGAATAATCTCAATGTTCTGCTTCTCATTATGACCGCCTACATTATAGGTTTCAAACAGTCTGCCTTTTTCCTGTACCATATCAATTGCCTTGGCATGGTCTTCCACATATAACCAGTCACGTACATTCTTACCATCTCCATAAACCGGAAGTTTTTTCCCTTGTAACGCATTGTTTATAATAAGCGGAATCAATTTTTCCGGGAACTGATAAGGTCCATAATTATTAGAGCAGTTCGTAATATTTGCCGGGAAACGATACGTGTCCATATATGCCTTTACCAACATATCAGAGCTTGCCTTGCTTGCCGAATATGGGCTGTGCGGTGCATATGGAGTTGTTTCATAAAAATAGCCGTCATCTTCTTCCAGAGAACCATACACTTCATCTGTTGATACGTGCAGGAACTTCTTTCCTTCCCGAAAAGTACCATCCGGCAACTCCCACGCTGCTTTGGCACAATTCAGCATAACCGCAGTACCAAGAACATTCGTCTGTACAAACACCTCTGGGTTCTTAATGCTTCTGTCTACATGACTTTCTGCTGCAAAATGAACAACTCTGTCAATATCATTGTCTGCAAAAATTTTGCTGATAGCTTCTTTATCACAAATATCCGCTTTTACAAAAGTATAGTTAGCTCTGCCTTCCACATCCTTCAAATTTTCCAGATTACCTGCATAGGTCAAAGCATCCACGTTGATAATTCTGATTTCATCCCCATATTTTTTAAACATGTAATGAATATAATTGGAACCGATAAAACCAGCACCACCTGTTACAAGATATGTTCTCATTTTCTACTATCTCCCTTTATCTATTTATTGTACTTCTGTGTCTTATATATTTCTGTGCATAACTCATTGCTTTATATCATAATATACTATATCTATTATTAGCAAAAAATACGGTTAATTGCAAGTTTTTCCTAATAATTCATGTAACTGATATTCATATCAACATTACCGCTGATACCATTTACAGACCCTTTGGAAGAATACTGCCACATATCATATCTGGTAGCGGTATAAGTCGGTGCACTTGCGTACTGGGCAAGCCAGATTTTGTAACCCGTCAGACTGCCTGTATTGATATGGGTCGTAAACCATGTTTTATTTGCATAAATCCCCGCCGAATAACCAGAATTCTGAATGGTTGCACAAAACGCCTTACACACCGCTGTTCTGGTGGCTACATCAATCCCATCACCACGTCCTCCACTGGATTCCACATCCAGGAAAACCGGATAATTAAGTCCATACCCCTTAATTAAATTCAATGCCATAGATGCCTCTTCTACCGCCTCAACTTCATTAATTGCCTGACTAAAGAAATAAACACCTACTTTCAATCCTGCTGCCTTCGCTCCCTGAATATTACTACGGAACTTCGGGTCTTCAATCAGTGCACCTGTGGAAGAACCACGATAACCACAGCGAATGATAACATAGGAAACACCAGAGTTTTTCACCGCATTCCAATCGATATTTCCATTCCATTTTGAAACATCAATCCCAAGGGTACCAGAACCCGATGACAATCTTCCATCACTACCGAAAGAATATTTCGCTCCCTGGATAACCTGCTCTCCGGTTACCTTGTTTCCATTCTTATCAAAGAAATACGTATAACCATCAATCGTCTGCCATCCGGTATACTGATAAGGTACCTCAGCTATTCGCAAATAGAACTTTTGTTCTTTGAAGTAGTCTGCAAAGGTAGCCTCCATATACTTACCCTCTGCATTCTTAATATAAATCTGGCGACCGCTTTTATCCTTCAATTTGCTGGTGGTATCATTGACAGCATCGCTAACCACAGTAACTTTCCAGGTTCCTTTGGCATCCCCGCACGTTCCTGTAATGGTTGCTGTTCCCACTGCCACGCCTGTCAGTGTTCCATTGCTGTCTACTTTTACAACCTTCTCATTATCACTTGTCCATGTAATTTTGCCGCCTTCCGGTGTTGTCTTGCCGACAACATTTCCGGTTTTTCCAACCCAGATTGTGTCACTTCCTGATATGGTAACTCCGGTGGTTGCTTCAATAACGTTAACTGTCCAGGTTCCTGTTGATGAACCACAAGTAGCTGTAATTGTTGCACTTCCCACTGACACGCCTGTCAGTGTTCCATTGCTGTCTACTTTAACTACACCTGTATTACTGCTGCTCCAGGACACTGCTCCACCTGTTGGATTGGTTTCTGCGTAAACATTACCAGTCTTGCCCACTTGAATCGTTCCACTGCCTGATACGCTTTTAATCGTATAAGTTGGGGCATTATCTGCAACTGACACAGAACAATTCAAAGTAGTGGATACATCCCCCACCTTAACCATAGCAGAAACCACTGCACTTCCTGTTCCCTGTGCGCTGATCGTGCCATTGCTGACAGTTACCACTGCAGTATTATTACTGCTCCATTCTACCGTATAAGAATGTTCACTTGTCTTTACTCCAACTGAAAGAGAAGTCGTTTCTCCTTTTTTCATAGCTATGGAAGAACTACTTAAAGAAGGGGCCAAAGCATTCAGTTTCTCCTGATTGCTTAACTGGGCAGGAGGTGTTGTCCCACCACTTCCAGTATCACCGGTTCCAGTATTGCTGCCTGGAGTTTCTGCACCCCCGCCACCTGTTTCTATATTACCGCCACCTGTTTCTGTATTACCGCCACCTGTTTCTGCATTGGTTCCGCCTGTACCTGCACCGCCTTCATTGGAACCCGGATTATTTGTGTTTCCTTCGCCACCGGCCGAATTACTATTTCCAGTACTGCCTTCTCCTTCTACAAGTTTCCTAAAACCATACTGTTTTCCTGTCATGGATGGGTCAACGATATCTGCTTTCTGAATTTCCTGATAATTAGCATCGGAATCCTGTCCTGCTTTCGTCGATTCCACCCACTCTACCGTATCTGTCAAAGTCGATTCTACAACCGTATCCTGCTTTGCAGTATCTTCTACTGCAACATTAACTTCTGCCTCCGTCTTTACTTCATCTGCCACATCTACTTCTTTGTAGGTAATCGTATCTGTAACCTTTATCTTATCTGTCTGGGATGGGAAGGCATACTCTTTATATGCTTCTCCTTCCAACGGAAGAATTTTAACAGTATAAGTTCCTGCCGCAATGCCAGTCTGATAAATAATACCGTCCTTATCTTCGTCTTTCAGATTAAAATTTTTTCCATTATCACCGCTTACCTCTACTTCAAAAGGCAAACCACCAATCAGTTTATTGGTTTTCTTATTGACAAATTTAATCTTAATATCTGCCTGAATAGAGGTCAGTTTCATGGATACCTGCACTGACCCTTCTTGGTCTTCGCTCTCCTGCGTTTCCTCTTCCGTCTGCACTTCATCCGCCAATAGCATTCTTGCCGATTCTGCATCTGCAACAGCAAGCAGACCGCTTTCACCAATAATACCAATTTCATTTATGTCGGTACCAACTTCTGCAAAAGCCTCTGCGCTTTTGGAAGACAACTTAGCGCTTGCATAAAGACTTCCAGTTGCAATAGCTGCCATCAGAATAAAACAACCAAACAAAGTTACAACTCTGTCCAGGGTACTCATATCCGCAATATGATTTCCTATACGACTAAAAAAGTTTCCTTCTTCGTAATCGTAATCCTCGTCTTCCTCTTCGTCGTATTCTTCCTCTTCTATATCATCCTCTTCTTCCCAATCTTCATCCTCTGACTCCTCTTCCCAGTCTTCCTCTTCTAGTTCATCCTCGTCTAATTCGTCCTCGTCGTAATCGTCCTCGTCGTAATCGTCCTCGTCTTCTTCCTCTTCGTATCTGTCTTTTTTCTTAAGTCCAAAAAAAGAGCGTTTTCGTTTCTGCTCCTCCGCACGATTATAAGCCTCTATTGTTTCATCATCCAGACTCAGAAATTCCAGCGTTTCATCACTAACAAAGTCTTCGATTTCATCAACATCTTCTTCTTCGATATCTTCCATATCGTCTATTTCATCTATTTCATCTATTTCATCTATTTCATCTATTTCGTCTATTTCACGATAATATCTTCTGTTTTTCTTATTCATGCTTTTTTTCAT